>NZ_FBXK01000001.1:460000-737500 GCF_900013425.1 Sphingobium sp. Z007 | reverse complement strand
CGCCGATCCGTTTCGATCCGGCGTCGGGCAATGCCAGCTTCGATTATCGGCAGGACGGGCAGGTCCACCATGTCTGGATGCTGGACGCGGCGAGCGGCTGGAATCAGATCCGCGCGGCGCGGCTGGCGGGAACCGGCGGCATAGCGCTGTGGCGGCTGGGATCGGAAGATCCCGGCTTCTGGGCCGCGCTCAAACAACGCGATGCGATGCCGCCCGCCGCGATCGGTCGGCTAACCAGCTTCAACTCGGTCGATGTGGAAGGCAATGGCGAGTTGTTGCGGATCGACGATGTGCCGACCATCGGCCGCCGCACGATCACCATGGGATCAGGCCACACCGTCGGACTCATCACCGACGAGCATTTCGCCAGCCTGCCCACGCCCTATGTCATCCGCCGCACCGGCTACAAGCCGCACGACGTGGCGTTGACCTTCGACGATGGCCCCGATCCGGTCTGGACGCCGCCGATCCTGGCCATATTGCGCAGGGCGCATGTGCCTGCGACCTTCTTCGTCATCGGCGAAAATGCGATGATGCATCCCGGACTGTTGCGGCAGATCGTCGCGCAGGGCAGCGAAATCGGCAATCACAGCTATACCCACCCCAATCTGGCGCAGGTGTGGGACCGGGGCGTATCGCTGGAACTCAACAGCACGCAGCGGCTGGTCGAAGCCTATACCGGTCGGGCAATGCGCCTGTTCCGCGCGCCCTATTTCGGCGATGCGGAGCCGACCACGGCGGACGAGATCGGCCCGGCGCTGGAGGCGCAGAAGGCGGGCTATCTCAATGTCGGCCTGCATGTCGATCCGGGCGACTGGACGCGGCCGGGCGCAGACGCCATCGTCGCGCGCACCATCGCCCAGGTTGAGGATGGCAGCGCCGGCCGATCGGCCCAGATCATCCTGCTGCACGATAGCGGCGGCGACCGGGCGCAGACGGTTGCCGCGCTGCCGCGCATCATCAAGGCGCTGTCGGCGCGCGGCTATCGCTTCGTGCCGGTGTCCGCGCTGGCCGGGCTGACGCCTGCGCAAGTGATGCCGACCATCCGTGGAGCCGATCTGGCCGCGGTGCGGGTCGATGTCGCCATATTCCTGCTGCTAGCGGGCATCGCGGTGACGCTCAAATGGCTGTTCTTCGCCGTCATCCTATTCGGCATCGGCCGCGCGCTGATGCTCGCGGGGCTTGCGCTGGGCAGCCGGTCGCCGCGTAACCGGATCGCACCGCCAGCTATCCAACCTGATATCTTCGTGTCGGTCACCATCCCCGCCTTCAACGAGGCCAAGGTGATCGAAACATCGGTGCGCCGGGTCTTGGCCAGCCAACAGGTAAGGCTGGAAGTCATCGTGGTCGATGATGGATCGACGGACGCGACCAGCCGCATCGTCGCCGACGCCTTTGCCGACGACGCGCGCGTCCGCCTGCTGACGCTGGCCAATGGTGGTAAGGCCGCCGCGCTGAACCATGCGCTGGAGATCGCCACCGCGCCGATCATCGTCGCGCTGGATGCCGACACCCAGTTCGAACCGCTGACCATCGCCTGCCTCGCCCGCTGGTTCGCCGATCCCGCGGTCGGTGCGGTGGCGGGTAACGCGATGGTCGGCAACCGCGTCAACCTCGTCACTCGCTGGCAGGCGGTCGAATATGTGACGGCGCAGAATCTGGAACGGCGCGCACTTGCCCGGTTCGGCGCGATCACGGTGGTTCCGGGCGCGGTCGGCGCGTGGCGGCGATCGGCGCTGGACGCCGTGGGCGGCTATCCGCTGGACACGCTGGCGGAGGATCAGGATCTGACCATCGCCGTGCAGCGGGCTGGCTGGCATATCGCCTATGATACGCAAGCCGTCGCCTGGACGGAGGCGCCCGAAAGCTTCCGCGCCCTGTCCAAACAGCGGTTCCGCTGGGCCTATGGCACGCTGCAATGCCTGTGGAAGTATCGCAGCATCTGGCGCACGCGCAAGCCGGCGGGTCTCGCCTGGGTCGGCCTGCCCCAGGCTTGGCTTTTCCAGATCGGCTTTGCGCTCGTGTCACCGATCATCGACCTGGCCCTGGTGGTCAGCGCGCTCGATACCGCGCTGCGCGTCCACCAACATGGCTGGGCGCAGACGCAAAGCGACGTGCTGCGCATGGCGCTCTACTGGATCGCCTTCAACGCGATCGACGTTGCCTGCGGGGCGGTCGCCTACCGGCTGGAGCCGCGCGAGAAACATTATCCCGCGCTTCTGCTGGTCGCGCAACGCGTCATCTATCGGCAGATCATGTACAGCGTCGTCATCCGCGCCGTCGCCACCGCCATATTGGGTCCATGGGTCGGCTGGGGCAAGCTGGAGCGCAGCGGACGGGTCCAGTCGAGGGACCATCCCCTGCCCCATGCCGACGCCGCATGGAACCAGGCGGCATGAGCCGGTGTGTTGTCGCGCTTGCAGGACTCGCCTGCATCCTCCTGCTGGCGCTCTGGTCTATCGGCTATATCGGCAACGGCGCGCTGTTCGACCTGCGCCCCGCAGAAGCTGCGGCAGACCCACACCACCCCCGCGCCGTGGCGCTCTATTTGTCGGGGGACATGGGATTTCGCGCAGGGCTGGCGCGGCAGGTCGCAGAGCGGCTGACGCGCCATGGCATAGCTGTCGTAACCGAAAACAGCCTGCGCTTCTTTCGAACGCGCCGCACCCCCGAAGAGGCGGGCGCTATGATCGCGCAAGGCCTGCGCTGCACGATCGCGCTCGATCCGAACGCCCCTGTGCTGCTGCTGGGTCAGTCTTTCGGCGCGGATATCATCGCGCCGTCGCTCCCCTATGTACCGACCGCGCTGCGCCGACGGATCGCCTTCATCGGTCTGATCGCGCCCGGCGCTACCCGCCAATGGCGCGCGTCGCCATTCGCAATTTTCTCCTTCAACGAGCCGAAGGAAGACGCCGCCACCGCCGCCGGGCGGCTGAGCTGGGCGCCGTTGCTGTGCATCCATGGTGTCAAAGAGGTCGCCAGCCTATGCCCGCTGTTGCGACAGGCCAATGTGTCCCGACTGCAACTGCCCGGCGGCGATCCCCTGCATCATGACGCCGATGCGGTCAGCGCCGCCCTATTACAAGCGATCGGACGATCACTTGGCTGGCGGGACGCAAGACGATGACCAGGAGCGACGCCTTCTATGGCTTTGATCGTGCGCGCGCCTATAAAGCGGCGATCGCATCGATCGGGGCGTAACATGAGGACGGTCATGAGCTATAAGGTGCTGCTGGTCGAAGATGACGCCACCACCGCCGATTACATCGCCAAGGGGTTGGTCGAGGAAGGCTTTACCGTCGACCGGGCGGACAATGGCCGCGACGGCCTGTTCCTGGCGACCGAGGCCGCGCATGACGCCATCATTTTGGATCGGATGCTGCCGGGGATGGACGGGATGGCGGTGCTCGCCGCCCTGCGCGCGGCGGGAATCGACACGCCGGTCATCATCCTGTCGGCGCTGGCGACCGCCGATGAACGGATCAAGGGGCTGACCGGCGGATCGGACGATTATCTGGCCAAGCCCTTCGCCTTTGCCGAACTGCTGGCGCGGTTGCGGATCATCCTACGCCGCGGCGGGGGCGGCCAGGCGCCCGAAACGCGGCTGTCCTGCGGCGATCTGGACGTCGACCTGCTCTCCCGCAAGGTGAAGCGCGGCGCGCGCACCATCGACCTGCAACCGCGCGAGTTCCGCCTGCTCGATTATCTGTTGCGGCATCAGGGCGAAGTCGTCACCCGCACCATGTTGCTGGAGGGCGTGTGGGATTATCATTTTGATCCCGGCACCAACGTCATTGACGTGCATATCAGCCGCCTGCGCCGCAAGATCGACGAAGATGGCGAACCGCCGCTGATCCACACGGTTCGAGGCGCGGGCTATCGGTTGAGCGAACGAGGGTGACGATGCGCTGGCGCCACAGCGTCATCTGGCGGTTCGCGGCGCTCGTCTTCCTGATGCAGATCGCCTGCGTGCTCGTTGCGCTATGGGCTGTCCATCAATTCACCAGCCGGTCGGTGGACGAAGCCAGCCGCGCAGTTGCAGTGAACCTGCGCGACGATATCGCCGCCACTTATGCGGCAGCCGGGCTGCAAGCGGCGGGCGCCACGGTGCATAGCCGCATGACGGCCGACCCGGACGGCAGCTCCATCATGCTGCTGATCGGGCCGAACGGCCAGCGCGTCGCCGGCAACATTCCAGGCTGGCCGGCCGATATCGAACCATCGGAGAGCTGGCGCAAGCTCGACCTGCGGCGCATCGGCCAGAAGGACCGGGAACCCCAAAGCATCGGCGTCGTCAGCACGCGATTTCCAGATGGTACGCGGCTGCTGACCGGCCATGTCGTCGAAAATGACGTGCGCTTTGGCGGTTATCTGGAAGCGGCGCTGATCGGCGCGGTCCTGCTCGCCATGCCGCTGGCGGCCGGCGCCGCCTTTTTGTCGGCCGCCATTATCCGGGGTCGGCTGCGATCGATCATCGATACCGCGGCGGCGGTCGGCACCGGCGACATCCAAAGCCGCATCCCCTTGAGCGGCAGCGGCGACATGTTCGATGCGCTGGGCTATGAAATCAACGCGATGCTGGACCGCATCACCGGCCTGATGGACGAGATGCGGCTGGTGACCGACGGCCTGGCCCACGACCTGCGATCCCCCTTGACCCGGTTGCGCGCCGTGCTGGACAGCGCCCTGCGCCAGAGCCGGGACGAGCAATCGATCGCCGCGCTGGAAAAGGCGCTGGACGAAGGCGACACGCTGCTGCGGATGCTGGATGCCGCCCTGCTGATCAGTCGGGCGGAAGCCGGCATCGGCCGCGACAATTTCTCCGCCGTCGATGTCGCGGCGCTGTTGCAGGATTTTCAGGAAATGTACGAAGTCCTGGCAGAGGACAAGGGCGTGACCATCACCGTCGATGCGCCGCCCGGCCTGCATATCCGGTCGCATCGCGAGATATTCGGCCAGGTCTTGTCGAACCTGATCGACAATGCGCTGAAATATGGCGGCGATCGCATCCTTCTGTCCGCCTGGCGCGATGGCGCATCAATCTGTGTCGCCGTGACCGATAACGGCCCCGGCATCGCGCAGGAACGGCGGATCGAGGCGCTGCGCCGGTTCGCCCGACTGGATGCATCGCGCCATATCACGGGCGCTGGCCTGGGCCTGTCGCTGGCGGCGGCGGTTGCCCATCTTCATGGCGGCACGCTGACCTTGAGCGATGCGGGACCAGGGTTGCGCGTGACCCTGACCCTGCCCGCCGAGCATGATCCATCCTGAAAGGCCGTCAATCTGGGTGGCGTCAGCCGGGGACGCTCCCGCACTCCGGTAAAGTTTCCGCCGTGACACTTTACCGGAGGGCAAAGTGTCACGGGCGACAAAATGCGACTCGCGGAAAAAACGGGATTCACAAGCGACTCGCTCTGTGCTTGATTCACGATATGTTTCACGCGCCCGCCCTCTCCCGCATTCCTGGCGGTAGCGATCTTTCGCTGTTGCTCGACCAATTGTCCCATTGCTGCTCACGACCGCGATACGCCTTCATGCTGCTGACGCTGATCGCGGACGTGGCGCGACCGGATGGCAGCGCCGGGCCGGAAGTGCGGGTCGGCGACGGGCTGGTGCCGCTGCGCGACTGGCTATGCGATGCGCTGACCCCAATGGGCCATCGCGATCCGCGCCGCCTGGCGCTGGTGGAGCGGGTGCGTGACGAACTGCGCAAGGATGCCAGGCTTTCGGGCGACGCGGCCGCCGACGATGCGCTGGTGCAGGAGGAAGTGCGCAATCGGGTGCGCGCCTCAGGCAAAACCAATCTCAGCCGGGCCGCGTCCGAGCTGGTCAAGGCCGGCCTGCTCAAGCGCCATTATCAGGGCTATCGCGTCGACCATCTCAATCGCGGGGCACAGCGGCAGGCGGTCTATACGCTCACTGGCCGCGCCCGCGTGCTGATCGGCACGCCCGCCGCGCCACGGCGACCGGCCGCCCCACCCCGGCAGGGCGACCTGTTCGCGCATTAAGCGCGTTCGCGCGCGGCGCGCCGGGCCTTGGCATAGCCCTCGCGGCGCATCTTTTCGAAGCCGGTGCGCTGCTCAAATCCGGCATCCTGCGGATAGTCGCGGAAATCGGCGAGTATCTCGTCGAACACCGTCGCCAGTTCATCGCGAAATTCGGGATGGGGGAAGATGTGGAAGCGGTTCTCCTGCATGGCTTCCAATGTGCGGGCGGCGATGACGTCCGGCTCCATGCCGAACTGGTGCAACTGCTCCAGCCGCCCGACCGCCGCGCTGTCCACCGGCTTCGCGCCGCCGCTGAGCGCCGCCGGACGGATTTCGTCGCTGGCGTAGATATGGCTCTTCACCAGACCGGGGCAGAGCAGCGACACGCCGATGCCATGCGGCGCCAAGCTGTAGCGCAGGGATTCGCTCATGCCGCGCACCGCGAATTTGGTGGTATTGTAGATGCCGGGCGCGCCGCCGCACAGGAAGCTCGCCATCGACGCGGTGTTAACGATATGACCGCCCCGCCCCAGCGCCTTCATTCGCGGCGCGAAGGTCATCACGCCGTTGATGACGCCGTGCAGATTGACCCCCATCACCCAGTCCCAATCGTCATAGCTGGACTCGTCGATGGTCTGGAACAGGTTGATGCCCGCATTGTTGAAAACCAGGCTGACCGGTCCCAAAGCCGCCTCGGCCCGGTCGGCTGCCTCGGCGAAGCCGGTGCGCGATGCGACATCGAGTTGGACAGCTATAACGCTTTGATTGTCGAGCGTCTTGACGGCCGCGGCCAGCGCATCCTCGCGAATGTCGGCGATCGCCACCTTGCACCCCTGCGCCAGCAAGGCGCGGACCAGGCCCAGGCCGATGCCGTTGGCGCCACCAGTGACGAAGGCAGTGCGTCCTGCAAATTCGAGCATCCTATTCTCCCATGACGGTGATTATAACGACCGTGCATTTTTCTCTCGCCATAATCGTATAGTTCACTTACAAATTCGCCAAGCCGAAATTTCATCCCTGTGAACAAAGGGAGAAGTGGAGAGGAGAAGGCCCATGGCCCTGGCACCCGCGCCGATTGCGACCGAGACATTATGGGATGTAGATGCGACCGCATCGCTGGATGCCGCCGCGACGGCGCGCCCGCCTTACTCGATGGGCGCTGCCTATTGGGCGCTGTTTGTCATCATCCTGGCGACCTTCGTCACCTTTTTCGAACAGGTGGTGTTCGCCATGCTGGCGGAGCGGATCAAGGCGGATTTCGGCCTGTCCGATTCGCAACTCGGCTTCCTGGCCGGTCCCGCCAGCATCATCTGCTATCTGTTCGTCGGCATCCCGCTGGCGCGGCTGGCCGACATCTTTCCGCGCAAATATGTGCTGGCGGGCGGTTGCGCGGCGCTGGGCGTCATCACCTCCATGGGCGGCATCGCGCAGACGTTCGGCCAGTTCGTCGGCAGTCGCGTTTTCCTGGCCGCGGGGGGATCGGCCCATGCGCCGTCGTCCTATTCGCTGCTGGCGGACGCCTTCCCGCCGCGCATCCTGACCCGCGCCTTCGCCCTGCTGCAATTCGGCTTTATCGGCGGCACCACGCTGGGGCCGGCAATCGGCGGCATGCTGATCGCGACCGCGGCCGGATGGGCGCCGACCCAGCATGGGGGCCTTACTATTTTGGGCTGGCAATGGCTGATGATCTGGCTGGGCCTGCCCGCCTTGTTGGTCGGCCTGCTGTTCCTGACGGTCAAGGAACCGCCGCGCCAGGCGCCGCCCGCCGGCTCGATCATGCCCCCCGCTGACGCGTCGCTGGGCCGCCGTATCCTGACGTTCACCGGGCTGGACGCCGCCAAGGCAATCCATGCCAAGCGCCGCGTCTATTATCCGCTGTTTGCCGGGCTGGCTTTGAGCGCGATCGAAGTGTTCGGCCTGCAATTCTGGCGCGTGCCCTTTATGATCCGCACCTATGGCTGGAACGAGGCGCAGATCGGCGCGGTGATGGGATCGATGACATTGGTCGCCTCACTGACGGGCCTGCTGCTGGGCGGCATCTTCGTCGAATGGCTGGCCAAGCGCCATGCCGACGCCAATGTCCGCGCCGCCGCGATATTCTTCGGCTGCGTGACGGTCTGCGCCATCCTCGCCCCGCTGATGCCCAACGGCTACGCTTCGCTGGGCGTCGCCAGCATCGGCGCGATGTTCGGCATCGCCGGCGCCGTGCCCCAGAACGCCGCTATCCAGCGCGTCGCGCCCAATGCGATGCGGGGGCAGGTGACGGCGATCTACCTGTTCATGTTCACCTTCTTCGGCGCGATGGGCAGCTTCCTGGTCGGCTTGGTGCAGGACTATATCGTCGGCGATCCCAGCCAGCTTTGGAAGTCGCTGGTGATGACCGCGGCCGTGCTGCTGCCGATCGCTACGCTCTGCATGGTCCGCGCCATCCGCCCTTATCGCGAGGAAGTGGAGCGATTGGCCGCACAAGCCATCTAATCTGTAAGTATTACATACAATGATAGGAGAGCCAATCATGTCCGAGACCGACCGTATCGCCCGCCTGGAACAGAGCGTCGCCGACCTCAGCACCCGCCTGCAACGGCGCGAAGATGAGCTGGACGTGCGCAAATTGCAGCATCTCTACGGCTATCTGATCGATAAATGCCTCTATAACGAAACCGCCGACCTGTTCACCGAAGATGGCGAAGTGCGTTTCTTCGGCGGCGTGTGGCGCGGCCAGGCGGGCATCCGCCGCCTCTATGTCGAACGCTTCCAGAAGCGTTTCACCCATGGCACCAACGGGCCGATCGACGGCTTCCTGCTCGACCATCCGCAATTGCAGGATATTGTCGATATCGACGCCGACGGCGTCACCGCTTATGCCCGCGCCCGGTCGATGATGCAGGCGGGCCGGCACAAGGATTATACCGACCCGTCCAATCCGGCTCTCGGCGCGCGCCAATGGTGGGAAGGCGGCATTTATGAGAATACCTATAAGAAGGTGGACGGCATCTGGCGCATCCAGATCCTGAATTACATGCCGCAATGGCACGCCGATTTCGATCAGGGCTGGGCCAATACCCCGGCCGAATATGTGCCCTTCCCCAAGATCACCTATCCCGAAGACCCGACCGGCCCGGACGCACTGATCGAGGATCATTGGTTGTGGCCGACGCACAAGATGGTGCCGTTCCATATGGTGCATCCGGTGACGGGCAAGGCGATTGTCGCCGAACGCTGGCAGGGCGATATCGACCGGGAGCGGGCCGCGCGCGCAGCCGTGAGCGTCTGAACCCATGGCCTATCCCGACCTGTATCTGATGATCGACGGCCAGCGGTTGTCGGGCGGCGGGCGACGCACCCACAAGGTCGTCAACCCCGCCACCGGCGAAGCGATCGCGGACCTGCCGCTGGCCGATGCGGCGGACCTGGACGCCGCGCTGGCGGCGGCGGAGCGGGGGTTCCGCCGCTGGCGCGATTCCACGCCGCAGGAACGGGCGGCGGTGTTGCAGGGCGCGGCGCGGTTGATGGTCGAGCGGCAGGAGGATCTCGCCCGCATCGCCACACTGGAACAGGGCAAGACGCTGGCCGAAGCGCGCATCGAAGTGATGATGAATGTCGGCCTGTTCAATTTCTACGCCGGGGAGGTCTTCCGCCTCTACGGCCGGGCGCTGGTGCGTCCGGCCGGGCAGCGATCGACGGTGACGAAGGAGCCGGTCGGCCCGGTCGCGGCCTTCGCCCCGTGGAATTTCCCGCTCGGCAATCCCGGCCGCAAGCTGGGCGCGCCGATCGCGGCGGGATGTTCGGTGATCCTGAAGGCGGCGGAGGAAACGCCCGCGTCAGCGCTGGGCGTGCTGCAATGCCTGCTCGACGCTGGCCTGCCGGGCGATGTCGCGCAGGCGGTGTTCGGCGTGCCCGACGAGGTGTCGCGCCACCTGCTCGGCTCCCCCATCATCCGCAAGATGAGCTTCACCGGCTCCACGCTCGTGGGCAAGCACCTGGCCAAATTGGCGGCGGAGGATTGCAAGCGCACGACGATGGAATTGGGCGGCCATGGCCCGGTGCTGGTCTTCGCCGACGCCGATATCGAGCGGGCGCTCGATACGGTGGTGGCGGGCAAATATCGCAATGCCGGGCAGGTGTGCGTGTCGCCCACCCGCTTCATCGTGGAAGCGGGCGTGCATGATCGCTTCCTTGCCGGCTTTGTCGAACGCGCAAAGAGAGTGACGGTCGGCGATGGATCGGACCCCGGCAGCGTCATGGGGCCGATGGCCAATGCCCGGCGGCTCGATGCGATGGACCGGTTGATCGGCGACGCGGTCGCGAAGGGCGCACGCCTCGAAACCGGCGGCGAACGGATCGGCAATGCGGGCTATTTCTTCGCCCCCACCGTGCTGTCGGGCGCGCCGCTGGACGCCGCCATTATGAACGAGGAGCCGTTCGGCCCCGTCGCCCTCATCAACGCCTATCCCGACGAGGCCGCCATGATCGCGGAGGCCAATCGGCTCCCCTATGGCCTCGCCGCTTATGCCTGGACCAGCGACGCCGCGCGCCAGCGCCGGGTCGCGCGGGCGGTCGAGGCCGGGATGGTCGGCATCAACACCGCGATGATCGGCGGGTCGGATTCCCCGTTCGGCGGGGTCAAATGGTCTGGCCATGGCGCAGAGGACGGTCCCGAAGGGATCGACGCCTGCCTCGTCACCAAAGCCATTCACGAAGGATAAGCGATGAGCCATGCATTGAACACGGGCGACGACCGCGGCTATCTGCGCATCGCCACCGAAGAAGCCTTCGCCACCCGCGAGCAGATCGACGCCTATCTGCGCATGGTGCGCGACGGGACGGCGGACCGGGGCATGGTGTCGCTCTGGGGCTTTTACGCGCAATCGCCATCGGAACGCGCGACCCAGATCATCGACCGGTTACTGGACCTTGGCGAACGAAGGCTGGCCGACATGGATGCGACGGGGATCGACGTCGCAATCCTGTCGCTGACCTCGCCCGGCGTGCAGCCCCTGCTCGAAGTGGAAGAGGCCAAGGCGATGGTCGCCCGCGCCAACGATCATCTCGCCGATCGCTGCGCCGCCCATCCGACCCGTTTCGTCGGCATGACGTCGATCGCGCCGCAAGACCCGGACTGGTCCGCCGCCGAAATCCGGCGCGGGGCGGGCGATCTTGGCTTCAAGGGGGTGATGGTCAACAGCCATACGCAGGGCGAATATCTGGACGACGCCAAGTTCGACCCGATCTTCCGCGCGCTCGCCGATACCGGCCAGCCGCTCTATATCCATCCCTCGACGCCGCCCGACGCGATGATCGGGCCAATGCTGGACGCGGGGCTGGACGGCGCGATCTTCGGCTTTGGCGTGGAGACGGGGATGCACCTACTGCGGCTCATCACCATCGGCATTTTCGACCGCTATCCCGATTTGCAGATCATCGTTGGCCATATGGGGGAGGCGCTGCCCTATTGGCTCTACCGGCTCGACTATATGCACCAGGCGGGCGTGCGGTCGCAGCGTTATGCGCGGATGAAGCCGCTCAACAAATCGATCCACGACTATATGCGGTCGAACATCTGTGTCACCACCAGCGGCATGGCATGGGAGCCGGCGATCAAGTTCGCACAATCCGTACTGGGAGAGGATCGGGTCATGTATGCGATGGACTATCCCTATCAATATGTGGCGGATGAGGTGCGGACGCACGACCTGCTGGACATTTCGGACGAGGCGAAGCGCAAGTTGATGCAGACCAATGCCGAGCGCGTGTTCGCCCTGTGACGATAGCGAACCCTTCGCGCGCCACGGCCTATTATGCGCTGGCGCTGGTGGCAGGCACCAATCTGGTCAGCCTGCTCGACCGCAATATCCTCGCCATCCTAGCCCCCGCGATCAAGGCGGACCTGAAGATCGGCGACGCGGAGATGGGGCTGCTCTACGGCACCGTCTTCGCGCTCTTCTACGCACTGTTTTCGCTCCCGCTGGGGCGGCTGGCGGACGGGTGGATCAGAACGAAACTGCTGGCCATCACGATCGGCTTCTGGTCGCTCGCCACCGGCGGCGCGGCTTTGGCGACCGGCTTCTTCACGCTGATGCTCTCGCGCCTGTGCGTCGGCATCGGCGAAGCGGCGTCGCAACCAGCCGGCACCAGCCTGACCTATGATTATTTTCCCCGCGAAAAGCGCGGCATGGTGATGGCGGTGATGGCCGCCGCGATCGCCATAGGCCTTGGCGGATCGCTCATCATCGGCGGCATGGCCGCGCAATGGTGGGATGCGCGCTACGCCGCAGGCACGGCGCCGCTGGGCCTGAAGGGCTGGCAATTTGCCTTCGCGGTGGCCGCGACGCCCGGCTTCCTCATCGCCTTCCTGATGAGCCGCCTGCCCGAACCGGAACGGGGCGCAATGGACGGCATCACGACCGCGCCTGATCCGCACCCTTTCCGCGCCAGCCTGAACGTGCTGGGCGCGGTGACGCCCGGCTTTCATTGGATGAGCCTGGCGCGCACGCGGGCGACGACGCGAGAGTGGGCGCTCAACATCGGCCTGTTGGTGCTGATCGTCGTTGCGATGCTGCTGGCGATCGGCTGGGCGGAGGCTTTCTCGCCGCGTCCACCGCTGCTGCTGGCTGGCATGGCGATCAGCCCGCATGTCGTGCAATGGAGCGTGATCGGCTTTGGCGCGTTCGTTATCGCCAACCTGCTGCAAAATCTCAAAGGGCGCGATCCGGTCGCTTTCGCGCTCATCACCCGCAATCCCTCGCTGCTGCTCTGCATCGCAGCGGGGGCTCTGCAAAGCGTCATCAACTATGGCGTGATGGGCTTTACGCCGTCCTTCCTGATGAAAGGCTATGGCCTGTCGCCCGCCGACACCGGGCTGCAATTCGGACTACTGTCCGCCGCGCTGGGTGTGGTCGGGCCGCTGATCGCCGGGCCTTTGTCCGACCGGATCGGCGCGCACCGCCTGTCGCGCCGGGTGTGGGTCGCGCTGTTCGCCATGAGCCTGTCGCCATGCCTGGCGTTCTGGGTCTATCATGCGCCGGATGCGGGCGGCTTCTACCTCCGCTTCACGCTCTACAGCCTGATCCTGACCATGTGGATGCCGCCGCTTTACGCCGTGTTGTTCGAACAGGTGCTGCCGCGGATGCGCGGGCTGACCGTCAGCCTCTATATCGTTGTATCGACCATCTTCGGCCTCGGCATCGGTCCCTATGCCGTGGGCATGATAAGCGATGCGCGCGGCGGCGACCTGGGCGGGGCGATCCTGTCGATCAACTGGGTCGCGCCACCGCTGGTGCTGATATTGCTGGTGCTGTTGTGGCGCGTCGAACGCGACCATGCCAGCCTTCTCCCCCGCGCGCGGGCGGCGGGGGAGCAGGTGTAACGGCTACGCCGCCAGCCCGATCTGCACGGCGGTCGCCCAATTGCCGTGCAGGCCGAACCGCAGGCGGATGGGTATCCGCACCTCCGCGATCGGTCCCTTGGCGATATCGGTCGCGTCGAACAGCAGCAGGTCGCTGCGATGCGCCTCCAACCGGTTGCATACCTGCACGATCCAGCCATCGCCTTCGGCCGCGTCGGGACTGCGCGGGATGAAGCAGGGTTCCTGCAATGACGAAACCGGCCCGCACCACCATTTCTGCTCTTCGCCTGTCTGGTGGTCGATCAGGCCCAGCGTGTTCATCAACATCCCCGACGGACTGCCGCCCTTCAGTTCCACCGGCTTGGTCGGGTCGATCACCAGCAGCCAGCCATAGCGATAGGGCAGGCCGGTGTAGCGATCGTCGATCCGGGGAAATTCCCCCATCATGGTGGTCAACCGCCGCACGCTGGCCAAATCGTCGCCATTGGACGCCATGTCCACCGTCCAGCGCGTCAGGAAACTCGCCGATTCCGGTCCGTTGAACGGCGCGCCATGGATGTCGGGGAAGAAGGGGAACATGTTGTTCTTCGCTTCGGGCGTATCGAAATGGATTTTCGTGCCCTCCTGAAACGCGTTCATGACGTGGCTAGCGAAACAATTGTCGCGCTTGAACCAGCGTATGTCGGCGGCGCTCGCATCGGCCCGGCGCGGCAGCACGCCCAGATAGACCGGCAGCGTCGTGTCGAAACCGAAATGCGGCAGCCCTTGCTCCAGCCGTTCCCAATTGGACGTGCTGGGCACCACATGGAACAGCGCGTAGTCGGGGGTGATCGCAAAGTCATGCATCATGGCATAATAAGGCGTTTCGAACCATAATTCCTGCTTCAGCGCGCCGTCCGGCGACACGACATAATAGGTCATATCGCGCGTCAGCACCCCCTTGGCCGCGTAGCCGAAGGCGATCATGTCGCCGGTCGCCGGATCGATCTTGGGATGGGCGGTGAAGGTCTGCCCGGTCATCGCGCCGTCGAACCGCGTATAGCCGTCCGTCTCCAACGTCGCCGGGTCCATCACCAGCGCAGGGCTGTCTTCTTTGAGCGCATAGAGTTTCCCGCCATGGATGAAGGCGGTGGTGTTGGCGGTGCCGCGTATTTTGCCCTTCACCACCTCGTCGTCGGTCAGCGGATTGCGATAGGCGCCGAACAAGGCTTTGCCCGCTTCATGCTCCAGCTTCCACTTGTCGGTCTTCGCCCAGCGCTGGCGGAAATCGACCTGACCGTCATGAAAGCGAAACATGGTAATCATGCCGTCGCCGTTGAAAGCGATGTCGTCGCCCAGCCGCGGTGGAAATTGGGGGTCGGGTTGCACCCGGTAAAAAGCGCCATCCAGTTCGGGAGGCACCGTCCCCTTTATGTCCAGGTCGGCAATGTCCGCCTCGATCCGCGTGGGCGTATTGAAACCTGTGAAGGACGGCGTGTCTGGAAAATGCGCCATGGCTGATCCTCTCCCTTTTATGGTTGAAGATATTGTATGTGACACAGACATTTTTTCAAGTGCCCGGATTGACGTATCAGCACTTACTCCGCACACTGTTACTATGAATACCATGAATGACATTGAACCGCTCGACATCTTCCCCGATCCCCGCCTCAGCGGCATCGATGGACTGGTCGGTTTTCATATCCGGCTGGCCAGCGCGGCGGTCTATCAGCACTTCACCGAAACCTTCAGCGACTTGGGCCTCACGCAAAAGCAGGTTGCCGTCCTCTGGCTGATCGAGGATCAGCCCGGCATCGCGCAGGCGGACATTGGCCGCCGGCTGAAAATGGACCGGGCGAGCGTGATGGCTATCGTCAATCGCATGCAGGACCGCGGTTTCCTGACCCGCGGCGCCTCCGCGCAGGATCGCCGCCGCCAGACGTTGAGCCTGACCGATGGCGGCCGCGACTCGCTGGCAAAGGCGCGCGCCTGCATCGCCGAGCATGAAAATTGGCTCAAGGCGCGGTTCAGTCCGGCCGAAACCGCAATGCTCGTAGAGTTGCTGCGGCGCGTCTACGTCTGAACGCAGACATCGCGAAATAAAGGGTTTTCGGCGCGTACCCTCTCCACCCCCGATCATCCTGTTATTGCCAATACCACCAATAGAGACAACAGCATTATTTGCCCTCTCGCAATATTGGCAAATAGTGCGACAATGTTCGTTGTGAGGTCGATCCGGCTCTTGCATCCGATAAAATTGTATGTCTTACTAACAATCGACGCACAGCAACGTCATGAGGCGGGTCACGTCCGGGCAGGGCGGATCTCAAGCCGGAATTAGGAGAGGGGATTACCCATGCAACACGATCTTCGTGCAATGATGTCGCGCGCCCTGTTGGCGTCAGCCTCCGTCCTCGCCATCACCACACCAGCGTCCGCGCAGACATCGGCCCCGCCACCCGCCGCTGCGCCACAAGCCGCCGAGCAGGAAGCCATGTCGCAAAGTTCGGTGGCCGACATCGTCGTCACCGCCCAGTTCCGCGCACAGCGGTTGCAGGACACACCCATCTCCATCACCGCCGTCGGCGCGGCCGAGCTGGAGGCCAAGAGTCAGACCAACCTGGCGCAGATGGCCGACGCCGCGCCCAACGTGTCGTTGAAGCCGCAGGGCGCGTCCTTCGGCCCGTCCATCACCGCCTCCATCCGCGGCATCGGCCAGAACGACTTCAACCCCGCCTATGAGCCGGGCGTCGGCATCTATATCGACGATGTCTATTATCCGCAGCTCACCGGCGCGGTGTTCGAACTGCTCGACCTCGATCGCGTCGAAATATTGCGTGGACCGCAAGGCACGCTCGCTGGCCGCAATGCCGAGGGCGGCGCGATCAAACTCTACTCCAAGCGCCCATCGGGTGATGGCGGCGGCTTTGTCGAGGTCAATTACGGCATCCGTAACCGCATCGGCATCCGCGCCGCTGCCGATTTTGGCATCACCGACACGTTGGCCGTCCGCATCTCCGGCGTCGCCAAGCAGCAGGAAGGCTTTGTCGATCGCATCGATTATGGCTGCGCTAATCCGGGCAGCGGCATCCCGTCCACACGGCCCGCCGGCGATTGCACCATCAGCAAGCTGGGCGGCGTGGGATACCAGGCGATCCGCGCTATCCTGGCTTGGGAGCCGACCGACAAGCTGGATGTCACGCTGATCGGCGACTATACCCGCGACGAACATACGATCGCGGGCGAAGTGTTGCTCGACACGGCCGCCATCAATTCGCCCAACACCAATCCCGCACCCGGCATCCCCTATGACAACCGCTTCATCTGCGGCCGCTATTGCAATTATATCGGAACCGGCCAGCCCGCGGGCGTCTGGACGCCGCCGATCCCGGTCGATCCGTTTGGCGCGGCCGGCACCCCGCTTGCCGCGACCCAGGGCACCGACCGCAGCCTCTACAAGGGTTGGGGCGTGTCCGGCCAGATTAACTATGCGCTGTCCGACGCCTTCAAGCTGACGTCGATCACCGGCTATCGCAGCTTCGACACGCAGTTCGATTCAGACGATGATCTGTCGCCTGCCAATACCAATTTCGGCCGCAACTCGCTGGAAAATTGGAGCTTCAGCCAGGAAGTCCGGTTGAACATGGACCTGAGCGATAGCCTGAATGGCACGGTCGGCGGCTATTATTTCAAGCAGAAATCGACCTATGACTCGTTCCAGGACATTCGCTATGTCGCGGTATATCCGCTGCAATTCCGCCAGCCCGACCCCACCAAGGCAGAAGCCAAGGCAGCGTTTGCGCACCTGTCGTGGAAGCCGATCGATCGGCTGACGCTCAGCGGCGGCTTGCGCTACACCGCCGAAACCAAGGACCAGACCTATTTTCGCCTGAACTATGACGGGTCGGTCAACCGCTTCCTTGACCCCGTTGGCGTCGCCTATGGGATCGGCTATTCGGGCGCCGACACGCTCGATTACAACGGCAACGGCAACACCACCGAAACGGTCACCGCTCTGTCCGGCCTGACCGCCCATTATAGCGCCAAGCGCTGGGACTATCGCGTGGCAGCCGATTATCGGCTGACCGACAGCCTGATGGTCTATGGATCGGTATCGACCGGGTTCAAGGGTGGCGGTTCCAACCCGCGCCCCTTCAATACGCAGCAGGTCATCGCCTTCCGTCCCGAAAAGCTGACCGCCTATGAAATCGGCTTTAAGAGCGACTTTTTCAACCGCCGGGTTCGGTTGAACGCGTCCGCCTTCATCAACGACTATGTCGATATCCAGATCCCGGTGCTGACCTGTCCTGGCGCGCCCTGCGCCGCGCGGCTCAATGCAGGCGACGCGCGGGTCAAGGGCTTCGAGGCGGAACTGTCCGCCTATCCGATCGACGGCCTGGCGATTGATGCGTCGATTAGCTATCTCGACTTCAAATATATCGCCAGCAGCCTTGATCCAGCGGCGACGTCCCCGACCGTTCCGGGCGGCACCAACCCCGGCGGCGTGTCGCCCTCCGACCCGCCCGCCTCGCCACCCTGGAAGTTCAGCGTCGGTGCCCAGTATAAGATCGACCTCGACAAGGCAGGCAGCCTGACACCGCGCTTCGACGTCACCTATGAAGACAAGAAATATGGCGGCCCGTCAGTCGTGAACGGCGAACGCATCCTCAACTTCGTGCCCGCCTATACGCTCGCCAATGCCCGGATCACCTGGCAGAATGCGGACGAGGATCTCGACGTGTCGTTCGAAGTCACCAACCTGTTCGACAAATATTATCTCCTCTCCGTCCTCGACCTGCGCGGCGCAGGTGGCGGGGTCCGCAAGGGCCGCCCCGGCAATCCGCGCGAATGGGCGGTGACCGTGAAGAAGAAATTCTAAGCCTCCCCCTGACCGGCCGGGCCTTACCGCCTGGCCGGACTCTTTTCGGAGATCGATCCGGCATGACCAACGTCACCCTCTATCATTGGGAACCCAACGCCAATTCGGGCAAGCCCATGCTGGCGCTGTTCGAAAAGGGCGTCGCGTTCGACAGCCATTATCTCGACCTGCTGAATTTCGACCAGCACAAGCCCGATTATCTGGCGGTCAATCCGCTCGGCACCATCCCAGCGATGACGCATGGAGACAAGGTGCTGACCGAATCCACCGCGATCATGGAATATGTGGACGAAGCGTTCGACGGCCCGCGCCTGATGCCGGCCGACCCGGTGGACCAGTGGCGCACGCGCTGGTGGATGAAGTTCATGGACCAATGGCTCGCCCCCAGCTTTTCGATGATCGGCTGGAGCATCTTCGTTGGCCCTTCCGTGCGCCAGAAAGATCCGGCCGAGCTGGACGCGGCGATCGACCGTATTCCCATGCCCGAACGGCGCGTCGCCTGGCGCAAGGCGATCAACGGCGCCTTTTCGGACGAAGAGATGACCGAATCGAAACGCCGCGTCGGCCTGGGCATCGGTTATCTGGAGGAGGCGCTGGGGCAGCGCGAATGGCTGGCATCGGACAGCTATGGCCTGGCCGACATAAACGGCTTCAACCTCGCCTATGCCATGCCCTTGTCGCAGCCGCATCTGTGCAATGACGAACTGACCCCCAACATCATGCGCTGGCTGCGCGCCATCTATGCGCGCCCGGCGACCCGCGCCTGCTGGGCGCTCGGCCGTACCGACCTCGCCCGCCGCATCTCCCTGCTCGAAAGCGAACCTGCATGACCGGCATCCTCTATCATGGCCAGCCCAATGGCCCGTCCTTCACCGTCCTCGCCGCGGCGTTTGAAAAGGGCGTCGATCTGGATCTGCACGCCATCGATCTGGTCGCGGGCGAACGCCACTCGACCGCCCTGCCCCACCCGTTGGAAGTCGATCAGTCGATCGAGGGTGAAGGACCGGTTCTGGTGGTCGATGGTGTCGCCATGACCGACAGCGTGTTTCTGGCCTGCTATCTGGACGAAGTCGGCACCGGCCCCGCGTTGCGCCCGGCCGATCCCTATGCCCGCTGGCAGATGATGGCCTGGTGCCGCTATGTGATTGAGCGCGTCGCGCCCGCCGCCGCCGCGCTGGGCACCGCCGCTGCACCGCCGCCCGCCGTCCCCGCCACCATCGCCAGCGCCGACCTTGCCGCCCGCTGGCAGGACGCCGTCGGTGGCCGCATCGATGAAGGCAAGCTGACCGACAGCCGCACCAAGATCGTCCAAGCGGTCGAGAAGCTGGAGGCGCAACTGGCCGACGGGCGCGACTGGCTGATGGGCGACTTCTCCATCGCCGACCTCGAAAGTTTCGCCTGGCTGGCCGGGATGCGCGCCATCCTGCCGGACGCCTTTGCCGCCGCGCCGCTGACCGACGCCTGGAAAGCGCGGTTGCGCGCTCGCCCCGCCGTGGCGCGGGCGCTGGCCCATACCACCGTGCCTAACCCCGAAACCGTCTGGGCGCCCGGCCCGGAGATCAACCGCTGGGGCTGATGGAATGCGCGCGATCGACTATTTCGACCGGGGCCACGACCTTGGGCCACAACGCCCCTGCCTGATCGACGGGACGAGCGGCGAAACGCTGAGTTTTGCCGCAGTCAAGGCGCTGACGGAACGGATCGCCTGCGCGCTCCATGCGGGCGGCTTCCGCGACCAGCAGCCGATCGCGCTCTATGGTCCCAACAGCGCGACGATGATGATCGCCTTGCTCGCCATCTGGCGCGCCAATGGCCAGTGGGTGCCGGTCAACAGCCGCAACGCGATCGACGCCAATGCCGCCTATCTCGACTATGTCCGCTGCGGCTGGCTCTTCTACCATAGCAGCCAGGCGGCGGATGTCGCGGCGCTCAAAGCGCGCGTGACGAGCCTCACCCATTTCGTCTGCCTCGACCGCGCTTATGATGGCGATCCCTCGCTCGACCAGTTCATCGCGAACAGCGAGTTGGACAGCTTGCCGGACTTTTCCGATCCGTTCGGCAAGCCCGACGACATTGTCGGCCTCTTCCCCACCGGCGGCACGACGGGACCGTCCAAGGGGGTGGTTGTCACCAATCTGGGCTGGGGCACGATGATCGAAACGCTGGCGCAGGCGGTCGACGGCAGAACCGATACACCTGTCTCACTCGTCGTCGCACCGATCACCCATGCGGCCGGCCCGGTGGCGCTGGCCACGCTGTCGCTGGGCGCGAGCCAAGTGATCCTGCCCGGCTTCGACGCCGCCGCCGTGCTGGACACGATCGCGCAGCACCGCGTCACCCATGTCTATATGCCGCCGACCGCGCTCTACAGCCTGCTCGACGCGCCGGAACTGGCAGACAGCGACACGTCCTCGCTCAAGATCTTCCTGCTGGTCGGATCGCCCGTATCGCCGGAAAAGCTGCGGCAGGCGGTCGACATCTTCGGCCCCTGCCTCTGCCAGGCCTATGGTCAGGTGGAATCGCCGATGATCGTCACCTGGCTGTCTCCCGAAGACGTGGCGGCGGCGGCGGCGGGCGACCGGCCCGAACGGCTCGCCAGTTGCGGCCAGCCTACCCGGTCCGTCCGGGTCGCCATCATGGACGATGACGGCAATCTCCTCCCCGATGGCGAAGCAGGCGAACTGGTCGTCCGCGGCGTGCTGGTGTCACGCGAATATTACGAAATGCCAGACGCGACCGCCGAAATGCGCACCCATGGGTGGCACCATACAGGCGACATCGCCCGGCGCGATGCGGACGGATATCTCTATATCGTGGACCGCAAGAAGGACATGGTCGTGTCCGGCGGCTTCAACGTCTTTTCCGCCGAAGTGGAAGCCGCCGTCACCGAACTGGCGGCCGTGCGCGAATGCGCCGTCATCGGCATCCCCCATGCAAAATGGGGCGAAGCGGTCCACGCAATTGTCGTTGCAGACAATATCGGGGAAACGGATATCATCGCCCATGCCAAGGCCCGGCTGGGCGGGGTGAAGGCGCCCAAAAGCGTCGCCTTCGTCCCCGCCATTCCCCGGACCGCGGCGGGCAAGATGGACAAGAAAGCCCTGCGCGCCGCCTATTGGACCGGCGCACGGATGGTCAATTGAGCGATGGGTGACAAACATCCGCGCCAGGCATGGAGAGGAATAGGATGCGGATCGCGATAGCGCTGCTGGTGGGAACGAGTCTGGCCCTGTCAGCTTGCGGCACGGGGACCAGCCAGGAAGCGACCGCCCCGGCCGTGACCGGCGGCGTGGATGCCGCACGCATCATCGCGGCCAAACCGGCCGAGTGGCTGTCCACCGGCCGCACCTATGACGAGCAGCGGTTCAGCCCGTTGACCGCGATCAACCAGGACACCATCGGGAAGCTGGGCCTCGCCTGGTTCGCTGACTTGGACACCAATCGTGGGCAGGAGGGCACGCCTCTCTTCATCGACGGCGTGCTCTACACCTCCACCGCCTGGAGCATGGTGAAGGCCTATGATGCGCGCAGCGGCAAGCTGCTCTGGTCTTATGACCCGCAGGTGCCGCGCGAAACCTTGGTCAAGGCCTGTTGCGACGCAGTCAATCGCGGCGTGGCGGCATGGGGCGACAAATTGTTCGTCGGCACATTGGACGGCCGCCTGATCGCGATCGACCGCAAGAGCGGCAAGCCGGTCTGGAGCGTCGTGACGCTCGACCAGACCAAGAATTACACCATCACCGGCGCACCGCGCGTGGTGAACGGGTTGGTCGTCATCGGCAATGGCGGGGCGGAGTTCGGCGCGCGCGGCTATGTCGCGGCCTATGATGCCGATACGGGCAAGGAGCGCTGGAAATTCTACACCGTCCCGGCCCAGCCCGGCACGGAACAAGAACCGGATTACCTCAAGAAAGCGGCCGCCACCTGGTATGGGGAGTGGTGGAAACAGGGCGGCGGCGGCACCGTATGGGACGCCATGGCCTATGACCCGGAGCTTGACCTGCTCTATATCGGCGTCGGCAATGGTTCGCCCTGGAACCAGACTTATCGCTCCGAAGGCAAGGGCGACAATCTCTATCTCTCATCGATCGTTGCAGTCCACGCCAAGACGGGCGCCTATGCCTGGCATTATCAGACGACGCCCGGCGATAGCTGGGACTTCACCGCCACCCAGCATATCATGCTCGCGGACATGGAGATGGGCGGCCAGAAGAAGAAAGTGCTGATGCAGGCGCCCAAGAACGGCTTTTTCTACGTTCTCGACCGCACCAACGGAAAGCTGCTGTCGGCGAAGAATTTTGTGCCGGTCAACTGGGCCAGCGGCATCGACATGAAGACCGGACGCCCGATCGAGAATCCGGCGGCGCGCTATTACAAAACCGGCAAGCCCTTCATCGGCTCCCCCGGCGCGACCGGCGCGCATAGCTGGCACCCTATGGCTTTTGATCCCAAGAGCCGGACCGTCTTCATCCCCGCCAACCTCGCCGCCTTCCCTTATATCCCGGAAAAGGGGTGGAAGGCGAACAAGCTAGGCTTCAACGTCGGCGTCGATATCGCAGCGGCCGCCATGCCCGCCGACAAGGCGGTGCGCGAGGCCGCGATGAAGGCGACCACCGGCGCGCTCATCGCCTGGGACCCGGTCGCACAGAAGGAAAAATGGCGCGTCTCCTATAAGGGACCATGGAATGGCGGGCTGCTGGCGACTGGCGGCGATCTGGTGTTTCAGGGCACGGCGACCGGGGATTTCAATGCCTATGCGACCAAGGATGGCCGCAAGCTCTGGTCCTTCCCGGCCCAAACCGGCATCGTCGCCGCGCCGATCAGCTATGAACTGGACGGCGCGCAATATGTGGCGGTGATGGCCGGCTGGGGCGGCGTCTGGGCGCTGGCCCCCGGCATCCTCTCCGACAAGAGCGGACCCAGCCGCAACATCAGCCGCCTGCTGGTGTTCAAGCTGGACGGCAAGGCCCCCCTGCCGCCCGTGCCGCCGCTTACCGCCATGCCGCTCGACCCGCCGCCCTCCACCGCCAGCGCGGCGGAGATTGCAGCGGGCGGCGCACGCTTCGGCCGCTATTGCAGCACCTGCCATGGCGATTCCGCGGTCGGCGGCAGCATCGTCCCCGACCTGCGCCACAGCGCCGCGCTTAACGACAAAGCCACCTGGCAGATGATCGTGCATGATGGCGCATTGAAGGATAATGGCATGGTCAGCTTCGCCTCGATCTTTTCCGCCAAGGAGATTGAGGATATCCGTGCTTACGTCATCCACCGCGCCAATGAGGACAAGACACTGGAAAGCAAGCCCAATGCCCGTTGATCCCACGAAAGTCATCGCCATCGACGTGCATGTTCATGCCGAAGTGTCGTGCCACGATCCCGAAGACCCGGTGATGGCGAAATATTTCGACGCCGCATCCGCCTATTTCAAGGCGGATCGCAAGCGGCCGACCATTCCCGAAACCATCGCTTATTATCGCGCGCAGAATATCGCCTTCTGCCTGTTCACCGTCGATTGCGAGAGCGGCATCGGCGCCAAGCGGATCAGCAATTACGAGGTGGCGGAACTGGCCGCGAACGACAGCGACATCGTCATTCCCTTCGCCTCGATCGACCCGCGCAAGGGCAAGTATGGCGCGCGCGAGGCCCGCGACCTGGTCGAAAATTACGGGGTGAAGGGCTTCAAATTCCACGGTATCATGCAGGATTGCCATCCGGCCGACCGGGTCGCCTATCCCATCTATGAAGTCATCGCCGAATATAAGCTGCCCGCCATCTTCCACACCGGCCATTCGGGCATGGGCACCGGGATGCGCGGCGGCGGCGGGGTGCGGCTGAAATATGGCCAGCCGATCCTGGTGGACGATGTCGCGGTCGATTTTCCCGACATGAAGATCATCCTGGCCCATCCCAGCTGGCCTTGGACCGACGAAAGCCTGTCTATGGCGCTGCACAAGGACAATGTCTTCATGGACCTGTCAGGCTGGTCGCCCAAATATTTTCCGAAACAGGTGATCCAATACGCCAATACGCAGCTTAAACATAAGATGCTGTTTGGGTCCGACTGGCCTCTCATTCGCCCGGAAAAATGGATCGACGCCGCGCGGGAAGCGGGCTTCCGGGACGAAGTGCTGCCGCTCATCATGAAGGATAATGCGGTGAAATTGTTGGGATTGGGCTGAATCAGAGTTTTGTCGATGTAAAAAGCTGGCGGGGCGGACCCCTTCATCCGCCCGGCCAGAGGCATATCTAATTCTCGACCGTCTCCCGCTTCTCGCCGCCAGGCACGCCATGGGCGACGCGCTTCTCGTAATCGGGATCGTCCTCCGGCCGCGCCACCGCCGCCATGACGCGTGCGTGGATGTCCTCCAGCGTCCCGCGAAATTCGGGATAGGGCAGGATATAAAGCTGGTCGTCCTCGACGCCCTTCAACACATATTGCGCCAGCACTTCCGGCTCCATGCCGACCGCGATCACCTGCTTAAGATGGGCCATCACGCCAGGGTCCGCGCCATAATAGCCGGTATTCTGCTGATGTGCCGGCCGGGTCAGCACCGCTTCGTGGATGTTGCTGTTGACCGCGCCGGGGCAGAGCATCGACACGCCGATGCCATGATCGGCCAGGTCCAGCGCCAGACATTCGGTGAGGCCCCGGATCGCCATCTTCGACGTACAGTAAATGCCCGTCCCCTTGAGCGCGACGAAGGCGGACATCGACGCGGTATTGACGATATGCCCGCCATTGCCCCGTTTGATCATCCGCGGCACGAAGGTCTGGATACCGTTGATGACACCGCGCAGATTGACGTCCAGCTGCCAGTCCCAATCATCATAGGTCGCGTTCTGCAAAGGCCCGAAGATCGACACGCCCGCCGTGTTGAACAGCAGTTCCACCGGCCCCAGCCGGGCCTCCACCTCGTCGGCGGCGCGGGCATAGGCATCACGGTCGGTGATATCCAGCTTCACCGCCATCACCTCATGCCCGCGCCCGTCGAACCAGGCCATGGCCTCATCGAGATGGTCCTGCCTGATGTCGGCGATCGCGACCCTGCACCCGGCCTGCGCAAAGACCTTCGCCTGCCCCAGCGCCACGCCCGATCCGCCGCCGGTGATGAAGGCGGTGCGCCCCGCGACGTGCGTCATGCGACTGGTTCCTGCGCGGTCCGCCGGGCCAATTGATCGTCGAACACCGGATTGGACAGCAGGAAGCCGATGGCGCCCGCCCGTTCCTGGTTGATGCGTTCGTCCGGCATAGACGCCAGGATCGCGTCGAACCGCGTGCGCATACCGTCCGCAAATTCAGGGTGGGTCAGGATATACAGGTCGTTGGCGCGGATGCCGGCCAGCACCCGTTCGCCCACTTCATCGGCGCTCATCCACAGCGGCGAGACTGGCCGCTGCTCCATCGCTGCCTCATGCTGGCGATAACCGCTATTTTCGCGGAAGGCGTCCGGGCGCAACTGGCTGCTATGGCCGATATTGCTTTGCACCGGTCCCGGCATGAACGCCGATACGCCGATATTGACCGCGGCCAGCTCCCCCCGGATCGCTTCGGACAGGCCCAGCACCGCCGCCTTAGCCGCGGTATAGATGGCTGATCCGTTGATCGGGATCAGCGCCGATTGCGAGGAGGTGGTGACGATCTGCCCGCCTTCGCCATGCGCCCTGATCCGGGGCAGGATAGTGACCAGACCGTTGATGACCCCGCCCAGATTGACGCCAAGCCCCCAGTCCCAGTCATCGAACCGCGCCTCCAGCACCGGGCCCAGCACGCCAACCCCGGCATTGCCGATCAGCATATGGATCTTGTCAAAGCGCGCCTCCGCCGCGTCGGCCGCGCGGACGAATCCGGCCCGGTCGGTGACGTCCAACTGCACCGTTTCCACCTGCGCATCGGCGGCCAGGTCCGCCTTCGCCCGCGCCAGTGCATCCTTGCGAATGTCGGCGATCACCACATTGGCCCCTGCCCGCAACAGCGCGCGCGCGATGCCAAGACCGATGCCGTCCGCCCCACCGGTGATGAAGGCGGTCTTGCCGCTTACGTCGCCCATGGGCGCCTGAGTTGCCTGCGTCATATCCATCCTCTCCCTTATTGTTTCAAGCCGAGCATCGCACGCGCTTCACCCGCGCTGGCGATGTCGCCGCCGATCCGCTCGATCATTTCGACACCCCAGCGCACCAGATCGGCATTGTCCGCCGCCTGCCTGCCCCGCCGCAGGTAGATCGTATCCTCGAACCCCACGCGGATGTTGCCGCCCAGCAGCGCCGACTGCGCCGCCATCGGGAAGCTGTGGCGGCTGACGCCAAAGCCGGTGAACTGCGCGCCGCGCGGAATTTGGTTCTTGGCATAGAGCATGGCTTCGGGCGTCGCGGGCAGGCCATATTTGGTGCCCAGGACGAAGGTGAAGGGCACCCCCTTGGGAATGGCGCCCTTGGCCATCAGGTCGTCGGCAAAGACGAAATCACCCGCCTCGAAACATTCGATCTCCGGCAGCACGCCGGCGTCCTGGATCATATGCCCCATCTTGGTGATCATGGGGTCGAGATTGATCGCCACTCCGCCCCATAGCTGCATCGTGCAAATGTCGAGCGTACACATGTCGGGCTTGAGGTCGAGAATATGCTCCAGCCGCCGTTCGGCCGTGAACATCAATGTGCCGGGGCCGCAGACGGCGGGGTCTTCATCGCCCTGCATCCAGGTGCAGCCCGGCCCGGTCGTGACGTTCAGGATGACTTCGTTATTCTTCGCCCGGATCAGGCCCACGACCTCCCGATAATCGTCCAGCGCCTGCGACGGGACGCCGGTTTCGCGGTCGCGCACATGCAGGTGGATGATCGCCGCGCCCGCTTCGGCCGCCGCCAGCGCTTCGGCGGCGACATGATCGGGGCGGAAGGGGAAATTGGGGTGCGTGGGCATCGGCGAACTTCCCGTCACCGCGCATGTCACAAATAGCTTGCCAGCCAATCTTACTCTCCTGTGTAGTCTCGGCTATGCTGCCGATCGCAGGATCGAAGGTCTTGCAGAGGAAACGGCCCGCAAGAAGGCCGTAGGATGTCCCATCATTACGAGTAACTGGATAAGGCATGGCACAACGGGAAGAATTGTCGCGGTTCCTGAAAGCCGCGCGGGCGAAGCTGGCCCCGTCTGAAGTCGGACTGCCGCCCGGCGAACGCCGCCGCACGCGTGGGCTTCGGCGCGAAGAGGTGGCGACGCTCGCGGGGATGAGCGTCACCTGGTACACCTGGTTCGAGCAGGGCCGGGAGGTGCAGCTATCCGCGCCGATGCTGGAGCGATTGAGCCGCACGCTGCGCCTCAGCCCCAATGAGCGCGAATTTCTCTTCGCCCTGGCCCAGCATCGGCCGCCGCCGCTGGCGTGTCGCCCGGACGAGACGATCCATGCCGGCACCCAGCATCTGATGGACGCGCTGTCTATCCCTGCGCTGGTGATCGTGGAGGATTGGACGGTGATCGGCTGGAACCGGCTCGTCGCGCGCGCCTTTCGCGATTATAGCGCCATGCCGCGCGAGGAACGCAACCTGTTCCGCATCCTGATGCTGAACCCGCGCTATCGCGCCGACCCGGACAAGTTCCAGGATATGTGCCGCCGCCTGATCGCCCGTTTCAAATGGGATTATAGCCGCACCGCCCAGCCGGAGGTGTTCGAAGGCATCATCGCCGACATGATGGACCAGTCCGAATTTTTCCGCCGCTATTGGCAGGAGTCGGAGATCATGGCCCATTTCGAGGACACCAATATCGCCGACATGCCGGGCGTTGGCGAAATCATGTTCCGCCACACCAGCTATGCGATAGAGGAAGCACCGGGGCAGCGGCTATTGCTGTTCGCGCCACTGGACGATGTGAGCGCGGCGCGGCTGGCCAAGCTGGTGGCCGATACGGAGGTCGAGGCGCTGGCGTGAATTTGGAACAAACCGTTCGTCCTGAATAGCCCCTTCGACTTAGCCAGCAGTCGAAGGGCGCTGCCCCTACTCAACACCAACGGATTTGGTTTCAACCACAATCGTCTTACCCCTAGCGCGGCGCCATGCGGATCGCGCCGTCCAGGCGGATGACCTCGCCGTTGAGCATCGGATTGCGGACGATGCTTTCCACCAGTTGCGCATATTCGGATGGTTTGCCAAGGCGGCTGGGGTGCGGCACCTGCGCGCCCAAGGCGTCCTGCACATTTTGCGGGAAGGCTTCCAGCATGGGTGTCAGGAAGATGCCGGGCGCGATCGTCATCACGCGGATCTTGTGCTGGGCCAGGTCGCGGGCGATCGGCAGGGTCATGCCGACCACGCCACCCTTGGATGCGCTATAGGCCGCTTGGCCGATCTGCCCGTCATAGGCCGCGACCGAGGCGGTGTTGACGATGACGCCGCGTTCGCCGTCTATCTCCTCCGCCGCGGCGAGCCGGGCGGAAAATTTGGCGATCATATTGAAGCTGCCGATCAGGTTGACCGTCACCGTCTTGGCGAAGGCATCAAGCGGATGGGGCGCATTCTCCTTGCCCACCGTCTTGATCGCCGGGGCGATCCCCGCGCAATTGACCAGGATGCGGGCGACGCCATGCGCCGCCTCCGCCGCGTCCAGACCCGCGGAAACGCTGACGTCGTTCGCGACATCGACAGCGACATAGACACCTCCCAGCGCTTGCGCGGTCGCCTGCCCGGCCTCTTCATTCAGGTCGAAGATCGCGACTCTAGCGCCCTGCTGCGCCAGCATCGTCGCCGTCGCCCTGCCCAGGCCCGATGCGCCGCCGGTAACGATCGCTGCTACGCCGTTGATGTCCATTTCCCTGTCTCCTTCAGATCAGTTCGATCGCCATGGCGGTGGCTTCGCCGCCGCCAATGCACAGGCTGGCGACCCCGCGCTTCAGGCCGCGCGTTTCCAGGGCCGCGATCAGCGTCGCCAGGATGCGCGCGCCCGACGCGCCGATCGGATGGCCGAGCGCGGTCGCGCCGCCATTGACGTTGATCCGGTCGTCCGGGATGCCCAGTTCCTTCACGGCGATCATGGCGACCACGGCAAAGGCTTCGTTGACCTCGAACAGGTCGACATCGGCGACCGACCAGCCGGCCTTCTCCAGCACTTTGCGCATGGCCGGCACCGGCGCGGTAGTGAATTTGGACGGTTCGTGGGCGTGCGCAGCGGTCGCGACGACCGTCGCCACCGTCTTGAGGCCCAGCTTCGCCGCCACGCTGGCGCGGGTCATGACCAGCGCGGCCGCGCCGTCCGAGATGGACGAAGCGTTGGCAGCCGTGATGGTGCCATCCTTGGCGAAGGCGGGCTTAAGCGAGGGAATCTTCTCCGGCTTGGCTTTGCCGGGCTGCTCGTCGGTATCGACGACGGTGTCGCCGCCGCGCGCCTTGACCGTGACAGGCGTGATTTCGCGCACGAACGCGCCGCTGCCGATCGCGGCATTGGCGCGGTCGAGCGAACGGATGGCGTAGGCGTCCTGATCCTCCCGCGTGAACTGATAGTCGCGCACCGCTTCTTCGGCGAACACGCCCATCGCCTTGCCCGGTTCATAGGCGTCTTCCAGGCCATCCATCATCATCGTGTCGACGATGCGATCATGGCCGATGCGAGCGCCCCCGCGATGCTTGGGCAGGGCGTAGGGCGCGTTGCTCATGCTTTCCATGCCGCCCGCGATCACGATATCGGCCGCGCCGCTGGCAAGGGCCTCATGCGCCATGATCGCGGCCTGCATACCGGAGCCGCACATCTTGTTGACCGTAGTAGCCTCTGTATTGAGGCCAAGACCGGCACCCAGTGCCGCCTGTCGCGCAGGCGCTTGCCCCAGGCCAGCGGGCAGGACACAGCCCATATAGATGCGGTCGATGGCATCAATCGCCACGCCCGCGCGCTCGACCGCGGCCTTGACCGCGGCGGCGCCCAGATCGGTGGCCTTGACCGACGACAAGGCACCTTGGAACCCGCCCATCGGGGTGCGCGCATAGCCTGCGATTACAATGGGATCGTCCTGCATCTTATGACTCCTGCTTAAAGACTGCGCGCGATGACCATGCGCTGGATATCCGATGTGCCTTCGTAAATCTGGCACACGCGCACGTCGCGATAGATTTTGGCGACGCCATATTCCTCCAGATAGCCATAGCCGCCCAGCGTCTGGAGCGCGCCGGACACGATCGCCTCGGCCGCTTCGGACGCGAACAATTTGGCCATCGACGCTTCGGCGAGGCAGGGCAGGCCCGCATCCTTGATCCGTGCGGCATGCAGGACGAGCTGCCGCGCCGCCTCCAGCCGGGTCGCGAGGTCGGCGAGGCGGAAGCCCACCGCCTGATGCTCCATGATCGCCTTGCCGAAACTCTTGCGATCCTTGGCATAGGCGACCGCGATGTCGAGCGCGGCCTGCGCCATGCCGACACATTGGGCAGCGATGCCGATGCGACCCGTCTCCAGATTGGCGAGCGCAATGCGGTAGCCTTGGCCGGGTTGGCCGATCAGCAGGTCGTCCTCCACGAACATGTGGTCGAAGCGCAGCGCGCAGGTGTCCGACGCCCCCTGCCCCATCTTATGTTCGACCTTGTCCACGTCATAGCCGGGCCGGTCGGTTGGGACGATGAAGACGGACAGGCCCTTCTTGCCAGCATCAGCATCTGTAACGGCGACGATCATCGTAAGGCCAGCGATCTTGCCCGACGTGATGAACTGTTTGGACCCGGTGATGCGCCAGCCGCCGTCGACTTTTACGGCGCGGGTGCGCACTGCCGAGGCGTCGGACCCGGCGTCGGCCTCGGTCAGCGCAAAGGCGCCAATCGTCCGCCCGCCGATCAGGTCGGGCAGGAAGCGCGCCTTCTGCGCGTCGCTGCCGTCCTTGAGCAAGCCGGAGACGAGGATGGAGTTCTGGATCGAGACGATGGTGGAGAGCGCTCCGTCGGCGGCCGCGATCTCCATCAGCGCCAGCGCATAGGATACAGCGTCGGTTTCCGCGCCGCCAAAGGCTTCGGGTGCGGTCATGCCCCACAGGCCAAGCCCTGCCATCTCCTGGAACAATGCGGGCGGATAGCCGCCTTCCGCTTCGAAGCGGGCGCTGTGCGGCCGAATATGGTCCTGCGCGAAGTCGCGCACGGTATCGCGGATGGCCGCCTGAATCTCGGTTAGCATAAACGCACCCGTATTTTTTATACTCACCGGTATATTGATTGTCCGGCGGTTTCTTGTCAATACTTAGAACGCCCAAGGAGACAATGTTGCCCAAATCCGCCGTCCCCGTTTCCGCCACCGCCGCTCCCTCCCCCTTCCGCAACAAGGCGGAACGGGAACAGGACCGGGCGGACAAGCGCGAAGCCGTGCTGCTGGCGGCGGTGCGGATGTTCAACGCACGCGGCTATCATGCCGCCTCGCTGGACGATGTCGCGGCCAGCCTGGGCGTGAGCAAGCCGACCATCTACCATTATTTGGGTAACAAGGAGCAGGTGCTGGTCGAATGTGTGAATCGCGGCCTGTCGATGCTGCGGGAGGCTGCCGATAAGGCGGCCGATGCGCCGGGAAGCGGTCATGACCGATTGCGCGCCTTCCTGCTGCGCTATGCCTGTATCAACATGGACGATTTCGGCCGCTGCGTGATCCGCACCAATGAAGAGGTGCTGTCGCTGGATAGCGCCACCAGGTTCCGCGCGCGCAAGCGGGAAATTGACGACGCGGTGCGCGGGATGATCGCGGAGGGGATGGCCGACGGATCGATTGCGCCGGTGGATATCCGTTTCGCCTCCTTCACGCTGGCGGGCGCGCTCAATTGGCCGGCGCGTTGGCATGATCCCGATGGCCCGCTCAGCCCCGAAGAGGTGGCGGAAAAGCTGGTCGATATTGCGCTGGGCGGTCTTACGCCACGGGGTTGAACGGGGATCAGTCGCCATCCGTTCGTTTCGAGCGTAGTCGAGAAACGCGGGCATTGCGCTATCTGCTTCTCGACTTCGCTCGAAGCGAACGGGCCGGGTTGATGCCCCACTTAGATGTCGGGCAGGGCCTGCGCGGCGAAGCCCCAGCCTTTGAGGCTGGCGGCGCGGTCGCGCAGCTTGTCCGCATCGCCGATCGAGAAGGGATGCGCGTCCTTGATCCCGCCCAGTTCGTCCCAGTCGATCGGGATCGCCACCGGAGCGCCGGCGCGGGCGCGCGCGGAATAGGGCAGGACGGCGGTGCTGCCGCGCTGGTTGCGCAGCCAGTCGATGAAGATCTTGTCCTTGCGCTTGGTCTTGCTCATAGTCGCGACGAAGCGGTCGGGCTCGGCCGCGCTCAGCGCCTGGGCGAAGCGGGACGCGAAATCCTTGTGCGTGTCCCAATCATGGCCTGGCGTTAGCGGCACGACGACATGCACGCCCTTCCCGCCCGACAGCATGGCGAAGGAGACGAGGCCGATATCGGACAGGCGCGCGCGGATGTCCTGCGCCGCCGCTTTCACTCGGTCGAAATCCATGCCTTCGTCGGGATCAAGGTCGAAGATCATGCGGTCGGGCCGTTCCACCGCGTCCGTGCGGCTGGCCCAGCCATGAAATTCGATCGTGCCCATCTGGACGCAGGCGAGCAGTCCCTCGGCATCCTCGACATAGATATAATCCTCGCTGCCCCCGTCCTTCTCGCGGATCGCGACCTGATGCACCGCCTTGCCGAAAGCGCCGCTATCATGTTTCTGGAAGAAGCATTTCTTGGCCCGGCCCTGGGGGCAACGGACCAGGCTGATCGGGCGGCGCGCGGCGAAGGGCAGCATGAGGGGGGCGATGGCGGCATAATAGTCGGCCAGTTCGCCCTTGGTCTGGTCGCTTTCGGGGAAGATGACGCGGTCGCGGTTGCTGATCGTCACGGTTGGGGCAGACTTCGGCGTGGGGGCAGGTTTTTCCGGCGCGACCGCCTTGGCTTTCTTGTCGGTGCGCAGGCCCAGGAAGCTGGCATGGCGCACCCGCTCGTCGGCGGTAAATTCGGCGAATGCGATTTCGGCGACCAGCTTGGGTTTCAGCCAAGTCGCGCCGCGCGCTTCGGTCTTGGGTACATCGGCGGGCGCTTTGTCCGTTTCGAGCGGGACCATCGCCTTGTCGAGCATCGCCATCACGTCCGCGTCGAAGCCGGTGCCGACCTTGCCTTTATAGACCAGCGTCTTGCCCTCATTTTGAGCCAGCAGCAGCGAGGCGAAGGGGCGACCGCGCGCATTGCTGGCGCTGCGGCCGATGATGACGAACTCCTGCCGCCGAGTGCATTTGACCTTGACCCAGTTGCGGGTGCGATCGCCGCGATAGGGCGCGTCGATGCGCTTGGAGATGATTCCCTCCTGCCCCGCTTCACACAGTGAACGATACAGCGCCTCGCCCGCGCCGATGACATGGTCGGCGACCTGGACCGGCGGCGTTGCGGCTTTCAGCAGGGCTTCCAGCCGCTCCTTCCGCTCGATCTGCGGCAGCGCCCTCATGTCCTGCCCCTCCAGCGACAGCAGATCGAAAGCGAAGAAATGAAAGGGCGTATCCTCGCGCTGCGCGCCATGGCCGCGTTTCAGGACAGACTGGAGCGCGGAAAAGCTGGGATTGCCGTCCGCGCCGAAGGCCACGATCTCGCCGTCGATCAGGGCAGGCGGCAGGTCGAGGGCCGCGATCGCGGCGGCGAGCGGCTGAAACTTATCGGTCCAGTCCAGCCCGCTGCGGGTGAAGATGCGCACCTGCTCCCCCGCCACCGCAGCGAGCGCGCGATAGCCATCGAACTTGATTTCGTGCAGCCAGTCATTGCCGACGGGCACATCGTCCACCAGTGTCGCGAGTTGAGGCTTGGCAAAGGCGGGCGGCTTGGTCTTGGCCTTGCGCGGCTTGGCTGTGATCCTGGCATTATGGTCGCGCGCCGCCTGCATCTTGCCGGCGAACGCCTTGCCCTTCACCCCGGCGAGCGACTGGGCACCGGCCTTGTCGGCCGCAATGTCCGCCATCGAACGTCCGGTCAGGACGCTGGTAAGCGCCTGTTCGACCAGCTGGTCGCCTTCGCCCGCATCCGCATCCTCGATCTTGCGCAGCAGCCAGTTTTCGCGCTTCTCCTTCGGTCGCCCCTTCAAGCGGACGAGCAGCCATTCGCCCTTCATCCGTTCGCCATCCAGGGTGAAGTGCAAATGGCCCTTGTCCAGATCCTTGGCGCTCTTGCCTGCGACAGGTTGCCAGGTGCCGCGATCCCACAGCATCACCGTGCCACCGCCATATTCGCCTTCGGGTATCAATCCCTCGAAATCGCCATAGCTTAACGGATGATCCTCGGTCCGCACCGCCAAGCGTTTGTCTGTGGGATCGATGCTCGGCCCCTTGGTCACGGCCCAGCTTTTGAGGACGCCGTCGATCTCCAGCCGGAAATCCCAATGCAGCCGGGTGGCGTCATGCTTCTGCACGACGAAGCTGTTGCCGCCCGTCCCGGCCACCTCACCCTTCGGCTCGCGGGTGCGCTCGAAGTCGCGCTTCTGATTATAGGCGGCGAGCGGATCGCGGGCCATGGCTCAGGCGCTTTTGCGCTTGGCCGGCGTGCGGGGTTTCGACGCGGCGGTCGATTTTGCGGCGGACTTTTTCGCGGACGCAGCCTTGCCGCCATCGCCGACCGATTTCTTGAGCGCGGCCATCAGGTCGATCACATTGCCGCCCTTGGCGCTCGTAGGCTCCTCGACATCCTCGATGATGCGCTTGCCCTTGGCCTTTTTCTTTTTCTCGATCAGCCGCTGGAGCGCGTCGACATAGCGGTCGTGAAATTCTTCCGGTTTGAACGGCGCGGTCTTCTTCTCGATGATCGTGGTCGCAAGGTCCAGCAGGTCGGCGTCGGCCTTGTCGTCTGGCAGGTTGCGGAAATAGGTCTGGGCGCGCGTCACCTCATCGGCATAGCGCAGCACTTCGAGCACCAGCCCGCGACCGCAAGGCTTCAAGGACACAAGCTGCTCGCGGCCGCGCACCGACAATTGGCCAAGGCCCACCTTTTTGGTCTGACGCAGCGCATCGCGCAGCACCGCATAGGCTTCCTCCGCCAGATCGTCGGCCGGGACCACGAAATAGGGCTTTTCATAATAGAGGACATCGATCGCATCGGATTCGACGAATTGGACCAGTTCCAGCGTCTTGCGGCTTTCGATCTTGACCGCTTCTATCTCTTCCTCCTCCAGCAGAACATAATTGCCCTTGGAGATTTCGAAGCCCTTGAGGATTTCGTCCCGATCGATAGGGCCGACGCCTTGCACAACCTTTTCATAGCTGATCGGCTTGCCGGTCGGCTCATGTATCTGGCGGAAGGAGATCGCCGCGCCGGAGCGGGTTGCAGGATAGATTTCCACAGGAATGGAAACCAGGGCCAGCCTGATCTGCCCCTGCCAATATGCGCGTGCTGCCATGTGACCACCTCCGCTGGCTGTAGCGCCCGGCAAGGGCCAAAGTTCCTTACGCGCATGGAACGTCATTGGGCGGTCCGTACTGAAGCTGCCGCGATGACGAGAATCGCTTCGCCATCCCGTTAGCGCACGGATAGCGATCCAGCAGATATTGGCCTCGCCACCCTGATTTCGACCAATATAATCGATCAGACAAAGCGATATTCCCGGCTTGGTTCCGCGCCGACCCCCTTCTACAAATAGGGCAGGGATATGATCAGGAGATATCGCCATGGATGCCAAAACCTCTGACCCGTTGGGCTGTCCGATGAAGGAACCCGCCGCGCGGCGCACCCTGCTGGGCCGCACCAATCGCGACTGGTGGCCCAATCAGCTTTCGCTCGAAATCCTCCAGCAGAACGGCCTGTCGGGTGATCCGCTGGGCAATGATTTCGATTATGCCGAAGCGTTCCAGTCGCTCGACTATGATGCGGTCAAAGCCGACCTGACGGCGCTGATGACCGACAGCCAGCCCTGGTGGCCGGCGGATTATGGCCATTATGGCCCCTTCTTCATCCGCATGGCGTGGCATAGCGCCGGCACCTATCGCACCGGCGACGGGCGTGGCGGCGCCTCCTCCGGGTCGCAGCGCTTCGCCCCGCTCAACAGCTGGCCGGACAATGGCAATCTGGACAAGGCGCGCCGGTTGCTGTGGCCGATCAAGCAGAAATATGGCCAGAAGCTGAGCTGGGCGGACCTGATGATCCTGGCCGGCAACGTCGCGATCGAATCGATGGGTGGACCCGTCTTTGGCTTTGGTGGCGGTCGGCGCGACGTGTTCGAACCGGAAAAGGACATCTACTGGGGCACCGAGGAGCATTGGGTCGGCCAGGAAGGCAATGAAACCCGCATCCAGCCCGACAAGGAGATGGTCCTGGAAAGCCCGCTCGCCGCGATCCAGATGGGCCTGATCTACGTCAATCCCGAAGGGCCGGGCGGCAACCCCGATGCGCTCCAGTCGGCCCGCGACATTCGCGAGACCTTCGCGCGGATGGGCATGAACGACGAGGAAACCGTGGCGCTGACCGCGGGCGGCCATACTTTCGGCAAGGCGCATGGCGCGGGTGACGCGTCGCTGGTCGGCGCGGAACCCGAAGGCGCGGACATCGCGCAGCAGGGGCTGGGCTGGCAGAGCGGCCATGAAAGCGGCATGGGCGACCATACCATCACCAGCGGGATCGAAGGGGCGTGGACGCCGACGCCGATCACCTGGGACATGACCTATTTCGACATGCTGCTGGACCATGAATATGAGCTGGTGCGCAGCCCGGCAGGGGCCAAGCAATGGCAGCCGGTCGGCAACCCGGAAGAGACGTTGGCGCCAAAGGCGCATACGCCAGGCGTCAAGGTGCCCACGATGATGACCACCGCCGACATGGCGATGAAGGTCGACCCGGCCTATCGCGAAATCATGGAACGATTTCGCGCCGATCCGGCCTATTTCGCCGATGCGTTCGCCCGCGCCTGGTTCAAGCTCTGCCATCGCGACATGGGGCCTAAAGTCCGTTACCTTGGCCCCGAAGTCCCGGCCGAAGACCTGATTTGGCAGGATCCGATCCCGGCCGCCACCGGACCGGCGCTGGGCGAGGCGGATGTCGCGGCGCTCAAGCAGAAGATCGCCGCGTCCGGCCTGTCGGTCGCCGATCTGGTCAAGACCGCCTGGGCATCCGCCGTCACCTATCGCCGGTCGGACCATCGCGGCGGCGCGAATGGCGCGCGTATTCGCCTGGCCCCGCAGAAGGACTGGGACGTCAACGAACCGGCCGAATTGGCGCGGGTGCTGGCGGTCTATGAAGGCATCGCCAGCGAGAACGGCGCGTCGATCGCCGACCTGATCGTGCTGGGCGGCAGTGTGGGCATCGAGCAGGCGGCGAAGGCGGCCGGCCATGACCTGACCGTCCCCTTCACGCCGGGCCGCACCGATGCGACCGCCGAGCAGACCGACGCCGACGGCTTCGACGTGCTGGAACCCAAGGCGGATTGTTTCCGCAACTATCTCCAGACCCGCTACAATGTGCCGACGGAGGAGCTGCTGGTCGATCGGGCGCAGCTGCTGGGCCTGTCCGCGCCGGAAATGACGGTGCTGGTCGGCGGGCTGCGCGTATTGGGCGCCAATCATGGCGGGTCGAAGCATGGCGTGTTGACGAACCGGGTCGGGCAATTGACCAACGACTATTTCGTCAACCTGCTCGACATGGGCACCGCCTGGAAACAGGTGGACGACACGAGCGACGAGACGTTCGTCGGCACCGACCGGGCCAGCCATGCGGAAAAGTGGACCGCGACCCGCACCGACCTGGCCTTCGGCGCCAACTCGCAACTGCGCGCTTTGGCGGAATTCTATGCTTCGGCCGATGCGGGCGACAAGTTCGTCAAGGACTTCGTGGCGGCCTGGGTGAAGGTGATGAACGCCGATCGGTTCGACCTCAAGGCCTGATCAAGACAGGGAGTTGGACAGTTCGCAGCGCTTTTCCAGCGCTGCGAACTGTTCCATTTTATTGAACATTTCGATTGATTTTATCCGTCTGCGCGAGAAAGCGGACAGGCACTAAACAGGTCTTCAACAGGGCGACGCCATCCCGGCGACCTTCCGCCCGACAGGAGACAGACAATGATCGAACTGCGTCCCTTCGACAGCCTTGGCGGCGACAATCATGGCTGGCTGAACGCCAAGCATCATTTTTCCTTTGCCGGCTATCACGATCCCGCCCGGATGCACTGGGGCAATCTGCGCGTGTGGAACGACGATACGATCCAGCCGCATACCGGCTTTCCGCCGCATCCGCATCGCGACATGGAGATCATCACCTATGTCCGCGAAGGCGCGATCACCCATGAGGACAGTCTGGGCAACAAGGGCCGCACCGAGGCTGGCGACGTTCAGGTGATGAGCGCGGGCACCGGCATCCGCCATTCGGAATATAATCGCGAAGACGTGACGACTAAAATCTTCCAGATCTGGATCGTCCCCACCCGCCAGGGCGACGCGCCAAGTTGGGGCGCTCGCCCCTTCCCCAAGGGCGAACGGTCCGGGCAGTTCGTGACGCTGGCGTCGGGGTACGACGATGATGACGACTCGTTGCCGATCCGCACCGATGCGCGGGTGGTCGCCGCGACGCTGAAGGCTGGCGAGAGCGCCGACTATCCGATTGGGGCCGACCGCAAGGCCTATCTGGTCCCGGCAACCGGCGCGATCGAGATTGACGGGCAGCGGATCAACGCCCGCGACGGTGCGGCGATCAAGGACATGGCCGTCATCCGCGTGACCGCGATCGAGGATAGCGAGATCGTGCTGGTCGACGCCGCCTGATCGTCAGGCCGGCTGGGGCGTCATAGCCATGAGCGTGGCCATGGCGCCTTTGTCTTCGAGGCTGGAGAGATGCGCGGTCAGCAGGGCGGCGAACGCAGTGTCCTGCGCCAGCGCCGGGGGTACGACAGCCTCAAGCGTCAAGATCGCGCGCACCCGGCCGGCCGCGTCGTCCTGCCCGGCCAGAAGCGCCGCCATCCGGGTAGCGAGGGGATCATCCACGATATGGGACTGACCCAGATCATTCACCCCGGCCTGCCATCTGATCCACGCGGCGACGCCCAGGGTCAGGGCGCTGATTTCCTGCCCCGCCGCGCGGCGATCCGCGATCGTCGCCAGCAGCCGCTGCGGCAGTTTCTGCGATCCGTCCATCGCGATCTGTTGGGTGCGGTGCATCAGCGCGCTATTGTCGAACCGCGCCATCAGGGCGCGGCGGTAGGCGGCGATGTCCAGTTCGGCGGGCGGCGACAGCGTCGTTTCCGCTTCATCCCATAGTCGTTCGACATAGGCGCGCATCGCCGGTTGTTCGAGCGCTTCATGGACATGCGCGATGCCCGCCAGGCCGCCCAGATAGGCGATGGCGCTATGCGCGCCGTTGAGCAGGCGCAGCTTGGCTTCCTCCCATGGCGCGACCGCCGCGGTGATTTGAACGCCGGGGCCGAAATCGGGGCGCGGGCCGCAGAAACGATCCTCGATCACCCATTGGGTGAAGGGTTCGCTCTTGACCAGCGCCTGATCGACAAGGCCATACTCGCGGGCGAAGGCGGCGATATCCTCCGCAGTCGTGGCGGGGACGATGCGGTCGACCATGGTTTCGGGAAAAGCGCCTTCCTCCGCGATCCAGTCCGCCAGCGCCGGATCGTGCCGCTGGGCGAGCGCGATCACTGCGCCGCGCAGCCTGTGGCCGTTACGCGGCAGATTGTCGCACGAGATGGCAGTGAAAGGCGGCAATCGCTTGGCCCGCCGCTGCGCCAGCGCCGCCACCAGAAAGCCGGGTGCGGTAAGCGGCGCGGCGAGGCTGGCGAGATCGGCGGCCAGATCGGCATCGTCCGCCAGCAGCGCGCCGGTCGCGGGATCGAGCTTATAGCCCTTCTCCGTCACGGTCAGGGTGACGATATGGGTGTCGGCGTCAGCCAGCATCGCGACCACGGCGGCGGGGTCTTCGCGCGCGACGGTGACATCCAGCACTGCGCCGATCAGGCGGGTCGCGACATCAGCGCCGTCGCGCACCAGCAGATGGTAGAGGCCGTCCTGCGGCACCATCTGGTCGCGCACGGCGGGCGAACGCAGCGATACCGCGCGGATGCCCCAGCGCAGCTCGCCCGCGCCCAGCACATCGTCGACCATCACCGCCTGATGCGCCCGATGGAACGCGCCGATGCCCAGATGCACGACGCCGGCTTTCACCTGCGAGCGGTCGTAGGAGGGGCGGGCGACGGCGGCGGGCAGCACGCCTAAAGTGTCGGGCGACAATCGGGTCATGGCATGATCCTGCAAGAAGGTCAGAGGGTGACGCCGCGCTTCCAGATGGCGATGTCGCGTTCGTCATTCTGCTCGTTGCGCGCGGGTTCGCCCGACGCGATGGCGCAGATGCGCGCCATGAGGGCGTCGGTGGTAACGTCCAGGCCGTCATCCAACACTTGGGCGGCGTCGAAATCGATCCAGCCGGGCTTGCGCCGGGCCAAGTCGTGGTTGGTGGCGAGTTTGAGCGTCGGGACCGGACTGCCGAGCGGCGTGCCGCGCCCGGTGGAAAAAAGCGTCATCGTTGCCCCGGCCGCCGCCAGCGCGGTGGTCGATACCGCGTCATTGCCCGGCGCCTCCAGCAGGGTCAGGCCCGGACGACGCAAAGTTTCGCCATAGGCGAGGACGTCGGTGAGCGTCGCATGGCCGCCCTTCTGCACTGCGCCCAGCGATTTTTCTTCCAGCGTAGTGATGCCGCCCGCGACATTGCCGGGGCTGGGATTTTCGGAAATCGGTTCGCCATGGTCGATGAAATAGCGTTTGAAGCGGTTGACCAGCGCGACGAGCGCATCAAACACCGGTTCGTCCGCCGCACGCTGCATCAGCAGGCGTTCCGCGCCGAAAATCTCCGGGATTTCGGTCAGGATCGCCTGCCCACCCGCGGCCGTCACGACATCGGCGACGCGACCGATCAGCGGGTTGGCGGTGATGCCGCTCAGTCCGTCGGAGCCGCCGCATTTGAGGCCGAGGCGCAGCGCACCGATATCGACCGATGTGCGCTGATCCTGCGCGGCGATGGCGACCAGTTCGTCTATCGCGCTTTCCGCCGCTGCATATTCGTCGGCGCTGATCTGCGCCCCGACGCTGCGGACGCGGTCGCGCCGTTCGGCGGGGATGCGCGCCAGCAGCGCGGCGAGCTGGTTCTCTTCGCAGCCCAGGCCGATCAGCAAGACGCCGCCGGCATTGGGATTGGCGGCCAGCGCCGCCAGCAGCCGTGCTGTGGCGTCGAGATCGTCGCCCAGCTGCGAACAGCCCAGCGGATGCGGAAAGGCCAGCACGGCATCGATCCGCCCGGCATGGCGGTCCGCGGCCTGCTTGGCGATCCGTTCCGCGGTGCGGGCGACGCAGCCAACGGTGGGGATGACCCATATCTCGTTACGCGTGCCGACGCTGCCGTCGGCGCGGCGATAGCCGTCGAACCGCCAGCGCGTGTCGGCGGGCGCTGGATCGCCAGGAGGCAGGGGCACGAAGCTGTACGGCTCTTCCGCCTTCAAATTGGTGTGGAGGTTGTGGCTGTGGACATGGCTGCCCGCCCCGATCGCCCGAGTCGCGCTGCCGATCGGCCAGCCATAGCGGCGGATGGGTTCGCCCACCGCGATCGGGCGCAGGGCGACCTTGTGGCCGCTGCCGATCGGCTCAGTGACGTCGATCGGGTGTCCGGCGACATGAATGGTTTCGCCTGCCTCCAAGGCGCGCAACGCCATGGCGACATCGTCGTCCGGCGCGATCTGGACCGCATCGGGCAGGGTTTCCAGGGTCGGTTTCGGGGGGGCTGTCATCGTCTCCATTGCGCGGTGATAGCATTTGTGCCAACGCTGGCACAAGTCCCAAGGAGATGATGTCATGACCCATCTTGCGCTCGACCCGAACCGGCTTTTTCCGGCGGACCCCGGCACGCGCGCGATCGCCCGTTCGCTGTACGACAGCATCGCCGCGCTGCCGATCGTCAGCCCGCATGGCCATACCGACCCTGCCTGGTTTGCAACCAATGATGCGTGGGACAATGCGACCGCGCTGTTGCTGGCGCCGGATCATTATCTCTACAGGATGCTCTACAGCCAGGGGGTGAAGCTGGAGGATCTGGGCGTGCCCGCCCATGGCGTGCCGGGCGACGCCGATCCGCGCACGGCCTGGCGCATCTTCGCGTGCAACCAGCATCTGTTCCGCGGCACCCCGTCCCGCCTGTGGCTGGACCACGTCTTTGCCGAGGTTTTCGGGTTCGATGTCATCCTGTCCGAAGCGAGCGCCGACCATTATTATGACCGAATCGGCGAACTACTTGCGACCCCGGCCTTTCACCCGCGGGCGCTGTTCGACCGCTTCAATATCGAACTGATCGCCACGACCGAAGGCGCGCATGAGCGGCTGGACCATCATCAGGCGATCCGCGCGTCGGGCTGGGGCGGGCAGGTCGTGACCGCCTATCGCCCCGACGCCGTGGTCGACCCAGAGCATGAGGATTTTCACCCCAGCCTGGCCGCCTTCGCGGACCTGACCGGGGAGGATGTGCTGACATGGCGGGGCTATCTGCGCGCCCATGCCAAGCGGCGGCAAGATTTCATCGCCATGGGCGCGACCTCCACCGACCACGGCCATCAAAGCGCGCGGACGGCGAACCTGTCCGATGCGGACGCCGCCGCCCTTTTCGACCGCATCATCGGCAAAGCGTGGACGGCGCAGGACGCAGAGTTGTTCCGCGCGCAGATGCTGACCGAAATGGCGCGGCTCAGCTTGGACGACGGGCTGGTGATGCAGATTCACCCCGGCGCCTGCCGCAACCATAATGCGTGGCTGCACCGCGCCTATGGCCGCGACAAGGGCGCCGACATCCCCTCGCGCACCGATTATGTCGGGGGATTGAAGCCGCTGCTGGACCGGTTCGGCAATGAAGCGGCGCTGTCGATCATTCTCTTCACGCTGGATGAAAGCAGCTATGCCCGCGAACTCGCGCCGCTGGCGGGCCATTATCCCTGCCTGAAGCTGGGGCCGGCCTGGTGGTTCCATGACAGCCCCGAAGGCATGATGCGGTTTCGCGAGATGACGACGGAGACGGCGGGATTCTACAACACGGTCGGGTTCAACGACGATACCCGCGCTTTCCTGTCGATCCCGGCGCGGCATGATGTCGCCCGGCGGGTCGATTGCGCCTTCCTGGCGCGACTGGTGGCGGAGGGGCGGCTGCGGGAATGGGAGGCGCAGGAGTTGGCGGTGGACCTGACCTTTAATCTGGTGCGCAAGGCGTACCGCCTGCCTGACGCGCCGGCGCGGTCGCTGGCCAGCGCGGCGTGATTGTCAGGACGCTCGCGCTCGCATAGAGCAGGCGGCGTCCCGACATTGCCCAGGAAAGCCGTCATGCCCGATCATGGACCCAGCACTGGCGGCAATGAACCCACGATCGTCGATGTGGCGGCGCTGGCAGGCGTGTCGATCCGCACCGTGTCGCGGGTGCTCAACCAGTCGCCCAACGTCAACAAGGAGACGCGCGCACGCATTCAAAGCGCGATCGACGCGCTTAATTTCCGGCCTAGCCTGCGCGCCCGTGCGTTGGCCAAGGGGCGGTCCTTCCTGATCGGCATGGTGCATAATGATCGCAACGCGCTGGTTCTGGACAGCGTGCAGCGCGGCGTGGGGCGCGCAGCGACGCGGGGCGGCTATGAGGTGATCTGCCATAGCGTGCCGGTCGGCGATCCTGGCGCAGCGCGCGATGTGCTGGGCTTTTGCCGGCGCGCGCGGGTGGACGGGCTGGTGGTGATGCCGCCGGTGTCCGACATGGCGGGGCTGCCGGCGGCGCTACAGGGCGACCATATCCCGGCGGTCGCGATTTCGGCGGTGCCGATCGAGGGCTATGGCGCGGTGTTGCTGTCGCGCGAGCGGCAGGCGGCGGGGGATGTGGGGCGCCACCTGCTGGCGCTGGGGCACCGGCGGATCGCGATGATTACCGGGCCGCAGGATATGATTTCGGCGATCGAGCGGCGCGCGGGCTTTGTCGAGGCGCTGGCGCAGGCGGGCGTTGCGCCGCCGGTGGAGGTGGAGGGCGACTATAGCCTGGCCGCGGGGATGGCGGCGGCCAGTCGGCTGCTTGCCGCGTCACCTGCGCCCACCGCCATCTTCGCGGCCAATGACATCATGGCGGCGGGCGTGCTGAAGGTCGCGGCTGAACATGGCATCGCGGTGCCCGGCGCGCTGTCGGTGGTGGGCTTCGATGGCAGCATCGTGGCGGAGATGCTGACCCCTTCGCTCACCACCGTCGCACGGCCGTTCGGCGACATGGCGGAAATGGCGACTCGCCACCTGATCGACCTGATCGAAGGACAGGCGCCCTGCGAGCTGGACAGCCCTGCCCTGTCGCTGGTGCCTGCCCAGTCTAGCGCCCCGCCCGCCGATATTAGCGATAGCGGCCCATCGTCACTTTGATCCATACCGGTTTGTCGACGAGATTCACGCCATAATCGGTCTGGTCGCCGTTCCACACGCGGTCCATGACCCATGCGCCCTTGTCGAAATGCCCCTCCTCCACCTTGACGATCATCCCGCCCGGCGCGCTGCCAGCCTTGGACGCGAAGTGCAGGCGGACATGGTCGCCGGTGAAGAGAAATTCGTTGGCCGACAATTGCGCGACCACCGCGCCGCCGGTCTGCTCGGTCGCCCAGGCCGGCAGGTCTGCCTTGGGGAACCATTCGCGCTGGCCGAATTGCCATTGGCCAAAGCTGGCGGTGATGGTCCAGTCGCCCATTTGCGTGCTGACCGGCGCGCCGTCGTCGGGCTTGGCCGCGCCCCAGACCGGATGATCGAAGGCGATTTTGGCCCAAGGGGCCGACGCCAAGGCCCGATATTTCTGCGCGAAGGCGTCCAGCGTGGCTTCGTCCAGCCGTTTGGCGCCCAGCGGATAATTATAATAATCCGTGTCATCCATGCCGAACGGCGAAAAACCGATCGCGCCGCGCCCCAGCGCCGCCCAGAAATAGCGGGCATATTCCGCCGCATTGCCGATTTCCGGGACCATCAGCGCATTGTCGGGCCGGGTGTAGAGATCGAGATGCTTGAAGACGTTGCGGCTGGCCCGATCGTAAATATCGGGCGCGGCAAAATCGACCGAGGGAGCCGCGGCCTTCCAGATGTCGATCACATCGCCCTGCGGTCCGCCGCTAGACAGCGCTTGCGGGTCGGGCTTGGCGAAGGGGTCGCCCAGCGCCGCGTTCACATACATGGGCAGCGGCTTGATCGCCTTGCCCGCGCTGGCCAGCGCTTCGATATAGCGGGCGGTATGCCAGGTGTTGAAGGCGCGATCGGCCGCGTCGCCGAATACGCTCGCCCAGGTGCCGGCCGACTTCTTCAACGCCCTGGTCAGCGCCGCGGGCACCGGACCATCGAACAATGTCTGCGCCGCCGCGCTATAGTCGCGGGGGTTCTTGTAGCTGCCGACCTCATTTTCCGGCTGGACCAGAATGATCGTATTCTGGGCGTCATGGTCGCGAATATGGGTCATCAGCGCCATGAAGGCGCGCTTGTCCGCCGCCAGCGTCGCCGCGCCATGGGGCGAGAGGACGCCATGATCCTGCCCGTCCTTAGTCTTCATCCGCGGGAAACGGCGATTGTCGAGCTTCACCCAGGCGGGCGTATAGGACAGGCCGGTATTCTTCCACGCGCCGAACCACAACAGGACGATGCGCTTGTCATGCTTGCGCGCTTCGTCCAGCAACGTCTGGACGAAGCTGAAATCGAACCTACCCTCCTGCGGCTCGACCTGCTCCCAGGCGATCGGCGCTTCGACCGTGTTCGCGCCGATCCGGTCCAGCACCGGCCAAACCTTTGCCAGCGGCGCGGCATAATTGCTGCTATTGTTCACCTGCCCACCCAAGATCAGGAAGGGCGCGCCGTCCACGATCAGCGCGTGGCGGCCGGCTTTGGTTGCGATATGGGGCGTGTCGCCCTGCGCCAGCGCGGGGGTGGCGAGCAGTAGGGAGGCGGCGACCAGGGTCCGGGTGAAGGTCATCGAGGGGCCTTTCAGGGTTGTTCGTCGAGGGAGAAGATGCGGGTCGTCGGGGTCCATTTAGCGTCGGGCAGCGCCCAGGGGAGCGGGCGCTGCACAGCGCTCATCTGCGCTTCCCACGCCTGCACCGCCGGATCGGCCGCGTCGGCGGCGGCCTTGGCCAAAGGGTCGAAACCGGGGCCGGTTTCCATCAGCATGACGAGGCGATTGCCGCTGCGGTAGATGTCCATGGCAGTGATGTCGGCCGCGCGGATGCTGGCGCCGATTGCGGGCGGCAGCGCGCCGGATGCATGCCACGCCTCATATTGGGCGATGGCGTCGGCCTCGTCGGCCAGGTCGATCAGCAGGACGTGCCGCATCAGTTGACCCACCCGCCGTCGATCACATGGACCGCGCCGGTGGTGAAGGACGCTTCGTCGCTGGCGAGATACAGCACCAGCGCGGCAATCTCCTCCGCCCGGCCCAAACGCCCCATCGGCTGGCGCGCGGCGAACGCCGCCTGTGCCGCCGCATAATCGCCGGTGTCATGCAAGCGCTGTTGGAGCGAAGGCGTGTCGATCGTGCCGGGGCAGATGCAGTTGCAGCGTATCCCCTGCCCGACGAAATCGGCGGCAACCGCCTTGGTCAGGCCGATGACGCCGGCCTTGCTGGCGCCATAGGCGAAGCGGTTGGGGATGCCCTTCACCGAACTGGCGATGGAGGACATGTTGACGATCGCGCCCGCGCCCTTTTCCACCATCCCCGGCAGACAGGCGCGGATCGTGTGATACATGGCCGTCATGTTGAGCGACAGGGCGAAATCCCAATCCTCCTGCGGACAGTCGAGGATGCTGCCGGCATGGACCACGCCCGCGATATTGGCGAGGATGTCGACCGCGCCGACCTGCGCCGCCAGCGCCCGCACCGCCGCGCCGTCGGTCACGTCGAGCGCGCGCAGGTCGCAGCCCTCCAACCCTTCGAGCGCGTCGCGGTCCCTGTCAGTCGCGATCACATGCGCCCCTTCCGCCACGAAGCGCTCCGCCGTCGCCCGGCCGATGCCGCGTGCCGCCGCGGTCACCAGCGCGACCTTGCCTGACAGCCGGCCGCTCATGCGCGCGCGCCCAGTCCGGTCTTCGTGGGCAGACAGTCGGGACCGATGGGGTCGAACGCCTTGTAGGTCAAAATAAACTCCTGATGGCCCAATTGTTCGGATATACTCCGTTCGCCCGCCGCGACGGCCAGCACCTTGTCGTAGATTTCCGCGCCGACCTGTTCGAGCGTCGCTTCGCCCTCCAGGATGCGGCCCGCATTGATGTCCATGTCCGCGGCCAGGCGACGGCCGGTGTCGGGATTGGCGCAGATCTTGATGACCGGCGAAATGGCCGATCCGACCACCGATCCCCGGCCGGTGGTAAAGAGGGTGAGGTGCGCGCCGCAGGCGATCAGTTCCACGATCTCCGCATTGTCGGAGATATTGGGGAAGCCGAAGCGCGGTTCGCCATCTGGCACGACGTCGAGCAGATACAGCCCGCCGGTCGGGGGCAGGTCTCCAGGCTTCAATATGCCGTCGATGGTCGATGAGCCGGACTTGCTATAAGCGCCCATCGACTTTTCTTCCTGCGTCGTCAGGCCGCCTTCGGCATTGCCGGGCGCAAAGCTGCCAAAGCCCATGATCGTGTAATAGCGTTCCGCCTTCTGCACGCATTGTTCGATCGCGACGGCGAGTTCGGGGGTGCGGGCGCGTGTTGCCATGATCGTCTCGCACCCGACCAGTTCGCCCGTCTCCTCGAAGATGCAGGCCGCCCCGTCCGCGACCAGCCGGTCGAAAGCGCGGCCGACCGCCGGATTGGCGGTGATGCCGCTGGTCCCGTCCGACCCGCCGCAGATGGTGCCGACGATCAGTTCGTCCACGGTCATCGGCCCGCGCGGCACGTCCGCGATGGTGGCGCGCACCCGCGCTACCGCTTCCACGCCTGCCGCGATCGTCGCGGCGGTGCCGCCGGTTTCCTGGATCACCAGCAGTTCGGCCGGCCGCCCGCTCGCCCGCGCCACCGCCAGCAGCCGCTCGCGGTTGAAGCTCTCGCACCCCAGCGACACGATGACGAGGCCACCCACATTGGGATGGGTGGCGATCGCGTCCATCACCTTGGCGGCATAGGCATTGGGGAAGCAGCCGGGAAAGCCGATCAGTTGGACATCGGGATCGTCCGCCTTGTCCACGATCCGGCGCGCGACATGATGCGCGCATTCGACCAGATAGGCGACCGCAACGACGTTGCGGATGCCCTTGCGCCCATCCTGCCGGAGCCAGGCCTGGATCATGTCCCCTCCTCCAGCGCGGTGCGCGTATGGCTGCTGATATAGTCGCTTTTCATATTGTGCATATGGACCCAATCGCCGGCGGTGGCGTCGGCGGTCATCGACCCGATTGGTGCGCCATATTTGATGACCTTGTCCCCGGCGCTCAATGACGCGCGGGCGATCTTGTGGCCGATGGCGATGCCTTCGCGCGCCGGGATCGTGCCGCCGGAGACAGGGAGAATATCGCCCGCCTCGATCGAGCGAACGCAGATCAGGACATTATCGTCCGGGTGCAGCAGGATCAGGCGGGCATCGTCCTGCACCATGGCCGTGTCTTTCAGTGAGGCGTCCAGCGCGGGCCAGAGTGGATCGGGCAAGGGCGTCGAGAGGCGGGTCATGGTGTCGGCGACCTGATCGGCACCGACCAGGCCGGGAATGACGCTGACGACCGCGGGATGGCGGAGCGGGAATTGCAGAGCCGCGGCGGGCAGCGGGATATCGAGGGCGGCGCAGGCGTCCGACAAGCGCTGCGCTTTGTCCAGAATGTCGGCGCTGGGGGCGGCATAGTCGAAATGCAGCGGGCCGGTTAGGTCGCGCGCCAATATGCCGCTATTATAGGGACCGCCGACGATGACCTGAACGCCCAATGCCGCGCACCGCGCCAACAGTCGCTCTGCGCTGCGATCGAGCAGCGTATAGCGCCCGGCGAGCAGGATCATGTCCAGGGCGACATGGTCGAGTATCTCATCGCAGATTGCGACTTCGTTGACGCCGATGCCGATCGCGCCGATCGCGCCTGCGTCGCGCAGGTCGCACATTGCGCGGTAGCCGCCGTTCAGGAAGGCGCGCAGGTGGCGCTCATGATCGTCGCCATGGGTCGCCTGGCCCAGATCATGGGCGAGCAGCAGGTCGATCCAGTCGCGCCCCAACCGCGCGCAACTGCCCTCGAAAGATCGTACCACCGCGTCATGGCCATAGTCGAAGACCGGCTCATAGGGATCGGCATTGACGAAACCATGGCGTTCGCCCGTGGCATCGGTCGGTACGAGCAGGCGACCGGCCTTGGTCGATAGCACAGCTTCGCCCGCCGGATCGCGCGCCGCCAGCATCGCGCCCAGCCGCCGTTCGGCAAGGCCGAAGCCATAATGGGGCGCGGTGTCATAATAGCGGATGCCCGCGTCCCAGGCGGCGTCCAGCGTAACGCGCGCCTCCGCGTCACTGACGGCGCGATAGAGGTTACCGATGGGCGCGGTGCCCATACCCAAACTGGGGATCATGCCGCCCCCTCCCGCCGCGCGGCGCGGGCATAGAGCGCCACGACCGCGAAGCAGAGTGCTGGCACGATCATCGCCGCGCGGATCGTGCCGGCCAGATCGGACAGCAGCCCCATCGCCATGGTCAGCACCGCGCCGCCGATGATCGCCATCACGATCATCGATGCGCCCGCCTTGGTCAGTGGTCCCAAGCCGCGGAGCGACAGGACGAAAATCGTGGGATACAGGATCGACATGAAAAAGCTGGTCGCCACTAAAGCGGCAAGGCCGACTATCCCGCCCCTCACCGCCACCAGCGACAAGACGATGTTGATGATCGCGAACAGCGCCATGAGCCGCGCGCCATCAAAGCGCGACAGCAAGGCCGCGCCGATGAAGCGGCCGACCATGAACAGCGCCAGCGACAGGGTGAGCAGCCAGGCCGCCTTTTGCGCGCCTATGCCGGGGACGACGCTTTCTGCGTAACGGATCAGATAGCTCCAGATGCCGACCTGCGCGCCGACGTAGAAAAATTGCGCGGCCACCCCTGCCATATAGCGGGGCCGACGCAGCAGCGCGCCATAACCAGCGAGCGCCGCCCCGCCGCCGCCGTCCGCCTGCGTGGCCGCATGCGGAAAGCGCGTGAAGGCCAGAACCGTCGCCCAGCCCAGCACAACCAGCGCGATGCCAAGATAAGGGAGTTGCACCGCCGCTGCGCCCGCCGTGCCCCGTTGCGGTGCATCGGACAGGATCAGCGTCGCGCCCAGCGCCACGCCCGCGATCGACCCCAGCGGGTTGAACGCCTGCGCCAGGTTGAGCCGCTGCGCGGAACCGTCCCCCGGTCCCATCACCGCGACCATCGGATTGGCCGCCGTCTCCAGGAACGCCAGGCCGCTGGCGATCACGAACAGCGCAAAGAGAAAGAAGCCGTAGCTCAGTTGCATCGAGGCTGGCAGGAACAGCAGCGCGCCGCCGCCAAATAACAGCAGCCCGATGATGACCGTCGCCTTATAGCCCAGCCGCTCCGCCGCCAGCGCGGCGGGAATGGCGAAGCAGAAATAGCCTAGGTAAAAGGCCGACTGGACCAGTCCCGACTGGAAGTCGGACAGCGTAAAGACATGCCGAAAATGGGCGATCAGCACATCGTTGAGATTGTTCGCCACCCCCCACAGGAAGAAGAGGCCCGTGGTCAGGACCATCGCCGTGCGGCTGCTGCGTTCGGTCCTGCGCCCTTCGACGCCCGCTTCCTGCCTGTCCATCCGACCATCCTCTCTTGCAAAAAATGGCAGACCGGCCGCATCGCGGTCCGGTCTGCCGAGGGGGGGACGCTAGAAACGCCCGCGCGGCGGATCAATAGGTGATGCGGGCGGTCAGACTGATGCGGCGATCATTGACGACGACGTCGCGCGGACGGCTGTCGATCCCGAAATAGGTGGATCGGCGCGTATTGGTCAGGTTCACGCCATCCACCGCCAGGGCGAATTGCGGGGTCACATTATAGCTGACCGATGCATCCAGCTGTCCGAACGGCTTGTTGAAGATCGGCAGGTTGCCGGTGCCGTTGCCCGCCGTGGTGACAACATATTTGCTGCGCCAGTTATAGGCAACGCGGGCCGACAAGCCGCCCAGTTCGTAGATGCCGACGATGTTATAATTATATTTCGACAGCAGTTCCAGCGGCACGTTGACGACCGGGCCGGTGGTTGCCGGAGACGGGGCCTTTGAATCCACATAAGTGAAGTTCGCCTGCATGCCGAGGCCACTGAGCGGGCCGGGCAGGAAGTCGAAAAACTGCTGATAGGCCAGTTCGAAGCCCTTCACCTTGCCCTTGGCGACATTGTTGAACGAGGTGACCTGATATTCATAGGTGTTGCCGTTGTTGAAGGTCACGTCGCGGGGCGTAACGGCGGTCTGGATATAGTCTTTGATATTCTTGTAGAAGCCGGCCGCCGTCAGCGAGCCGGTGCGCGAGAAATACCACTCCAGCGACAGGTCGAGATTGTCCGACTTCATTGGCTTGAGATAGGGGTTGCCACCGCTGGTCAGGTGCAACTGGTCCTGCTGCGCCCGGCCGGGTTCGGTGATGTTGAGGCTGGGGTTCAACTGGCTGAAGCTGGGCCGCGCAATATTCTTCGCCGCCGCCAGGCGCAATTGCAGGTCGTCGGCCAGGTGGACGCGCAGGTTCAGGCTGGGCAGCACCGAGGTATAGCTGCGCGACGCATTGATCGGATTAAACTCGGCCGGGCCGTTGCTTTCGGTGCCGTCGGGATTCTGGATGATCGCGATCTGCTGGTAGAAGCCGGATACGTCGAGATCGGTGCGGACCACACGGACGCCGATATTGCCGTCGACCGGATCGGTCTTGAAGAAGGCGGTGGCGTAACCGGTCCAGGTCTTCTGCCGCTGGGCGTTGGTGCCGCTCTGGACATAGGCCGGCGGGCCGGCGATACCCAGCGTGTCGAGCGTATCCTGATAGTTGCGGATGATGCCGCGGTTAAAGGCGATGATGTTGCCGAACAGGTCGGCGTCGCCGCGGAAGAAGTTGCTGAGGTCGACATTTTCCAGCTGGCTGGGGATACCGGCCAGGCCGGTGTAGCGATAGCCGGTGTCGATCGTCCGGTTCTTGCGATCGGCAAAGCGGATACCTGCCTTGATCGACGAGAGGATCCCCGCGTCGAACCGATATTCGGCGTCCAGGCGCGCCGTTTTATCCGACGCCTTGGATTCGTTCAGGTTGTCGAGATAAAAGGCGCTGTTGTAGGTCGCCGGGTTGGCAAGGCCGGTAGCCGAACCGATATTCACGACCGGCACCGATCCCGAAATATCCTGATACAGCGTATCGGCAGTGCCGTTCAGGCCGAAGATCGACCGCAGATTCTTCGTCTTGGCGTCGACATATTGGCCATCGGCGGTGACGGTGAGGTTCGCGCTGGGCTTCCATTTCAGGTTCAGCGAATAGTCGGTCGTCTTGGACTGGCGCGTTTCCGCGCTGGTGTTGTTGCCGACCGGCAGGTTGATGAAGGTGCCGCTCTGGAAATCGCCATTGTCGGCATAGGTGAACGGCGCGCCGGGTTGCGGCTGGATCGCGCTGGTGGAGGTGTAGGCGAAGAAGCTATAGTCGTCGTAGCGGAACTTATAGTCCGACCGGAAGACTTCGGCGGTCAATTCCAGCGTGTCGCTGGGGCGCCACTGGACCGACAGGTCAGTGCCCAGGCGGCGACGGTCGCCATAGACTTCGCCAATGCCGGTGCCGTGGGGCAGCGTGGTCACCTGGCCGGTGCGGCCCAGGGTGGCGAGCACGGCAGCGTCGGCGGGGACGCTGGGGTCGAGCGTGTAGAAAGGCTCGGTCGAGATCGTATCCTGACGGAAGGCGGTCTTCTGATAGGAAACGCTCGCCAGGATGCCGATCTCACCGATGCTTGTGTCCCAGCGGTTGCTAAGCATCAGCGAGGCCGACGGCCGATATCTGTCGACCAGGTCGAAATGGCTTTGCGTCAGCGACGCCGCCGCCTTGAAGCCGTCAAAGTCGAACGCCTTGCGGGTGCGGAAATTAATCGTGCCGGACAGTTGGTCTTCGATCAGGTCGGCCGACGGGTTCTTGTACACGTCGATCCCGGCCAGCAGCTCGGACGGAATATCCTCCAGGCTCAGTTGGTTGGCGCCGCTGGCGGTAAAAATGTCGCGGCCGTTCAATTCGGTTCGGACCTGCGTCAAGCCACGGATCGCGACCGAACTGCCTTCGCCATAGCGGCGCTGGACCTGGATACCGGGAATGCGCTGCAACGCTTCGGCGACATTGCGGTCGGGCAGCTTGCCGATGTCTTCGGCGACGATCGAATCGACGATGACGTCGCTGTTGCGCTTGATCGCCTGGGCGCTCGACAGGCTGGCGCGGACCCCGGTGACGACGATGTCGCCTTCTTCCGAGGCGGCGGCCTGTGGCGGGGCGCTATCCTGCGCATGGGCATTGGCCGCCAGCGCTATGCTGGCGATCGAGATGCCGGCCAGCAAAGCGGCGCGACGCGGCATAGGCGTGATCTTGGTCATGAAACCCTTCCTCTCCCTGACGCCCCGATCGGAGCGTTCGATTCGCGACCGCTTCGGGCCGCCGAAAACCTTCCCTTTTCGTCTCGCGCCGCTTTGGGAGCGGTAACAAGACGACATCCCATTACTCGCACATTTTGGATTATGAAATATAAAAATTGATTTCATATGTGGATAATGTGTAGGAGGTGTGAACCGGCGCAGATGCTTCTATAGACGGAAACATCATAGATTTGGGGAGAGGAGCTGCATGGCAGGCAAATCGCGCTATCAAGCGCCCGCGCTCACGAAGGGGCTGGAGATATTGGAGTTGCTGGCCGCAGCTAGCGATCCCCTCATCATGTCAGACATATCGATCGCGCTGGGCCGGTCTGTCAGCGAGATTTTCCGTATGCTCCAGGTGCTGGAGGCGCATGGCTATATTGCCCGCGCCGAGGAAGGCTATCGCCTGACCAACCGGCTGTTCGCACTGGGCATGAGCCAGCCGCCGATCCGCGACCTCGCCTCCACCGCTCTGCCGGTGATGCAGGATCTGGCGCGCAAGGCGGGCCAAAGCTGCCATCTGGCGGTCGCGTCGGGCGCGGAAATGGTCGTCATCATCGCGATCGAGGCGCCCGGCCTATCTGGCTTTGCCGTGCGCGTGGGCTATCGTCGGCCGCTGCACCGCTCCAATTCGGGGCGCATCCTGCTTGCCTTTCAGCCGCCCGACGCGCGGGCAGCGATGCTGAGCGCCATCCGCGCCACTGGCGAGACGCTGGACGAGGCCGAACTGAACGAACGGCTGGATGCGGCGGTTGCGCATGGCGGCGCGATTGCGCCCAGCCCGATGCTGACCGGCATCACTGACCTGTCCGCGCCGATCCTGTCCGGCGGAGCCGCGCGCGCGGCGCTGACCATGCCCTTCGTCGATGGCGCAGCTAACCGGGCGACGGTGGAGACGTGCAGCCAGCTGGTGCGCGACGCGGCGCAGGCGATCGGCAGCGCGATGTCGCCGATGATGCTGGTGCCCCCGCGCGACGCGGAGGGCGGACAATGAGCGGGCTGAATCGCCGCACGGCCCTTATGACCGCCGCCGGTCTGGCCGCGCTGCCTGGCCTGGCCGGCGCACAGACCATTGCAACCGACGAACTGATCGACCTGTGGCCCGGTGCCCCGCCGGGCGGCACAAATGCGCGGATCGTCCGCCAGATCGCCGACCAGTCCAAAGACGCAGCGACGCCCGATCGTTGGGTGACAGGTATCGACCGGCCGGTGCTGGTGGTGCGCCGCCCTGCCCGTCCCAACGGCGCGGCGATGCTGGTGGTGCCGGGCGGCGGCTATGCCTTCCTGTCTTATGACAATGAAGGGACCAGCCAGGCCGCCTGGCTGAACGCGCGCGGCGTCACCGTCTTCATCCTGCTCTACCGCCTGCCCGGCGAAGGCTGGGCGCGGCGTCAGGATGTGCCGTTGCAGGATGCGCAGCGGGCCATGCGGCTGATCCGCGCCAATGCTGTCCCACTCGGTGTCGCAAAGGACCGGATCGGCGTGCTCGGCTTCTCGGCCGGCGGGCATCTGGCCGGGTCGCTGGCGACGCGCCATGGCGAGGTGGTTTATGATCCTGTCGACGCCGCCGACCGGCAGGACGCCCGGCCCGATATTGCAGGGCTAGTCTATCCCGTCGTCAGCCTGGACGCACCGTTCACGCATGGCGGATCGCGAGACATGCTGTTGGGGCGGGACGCATCGGCCGACATGCGCCGCGCCCGATCGGTGGAGCGCCGCGTCGATGGCGCCACCCCGCCGATTTTCCTGGTCCATGCGACCGACGACGGACTGGTCCCACCCGCCAACAGCATCGCCCTGTTCCAGGCGATGGAGGCGGCGAAGCGACCGGTTGCGCTCCATATCTTCGAAGATGGCGGCCACGGCTTTGGCGTGCGCCTGCCCCGGACGATGCAAGCGGCAGCCTGGCCCGATCTGTTCGCGACCTTCGCCGCAAAGCATGGGCTGATCCCGGCATGAAGACACGCGCCAATTGGAAGATGAAGACCCAGAAGACATGAGGAAAAGGATGCCGCGTCTTACCGCTCCCCTGATCGCAACGGCGTGCGCGCTGACGCTTGCCACCCCGGCTTTCGCCGTCACCAAAGTGCCGGGCGATCCCCATGTCGGTGATCCGGTCGGCATCGTGGCCGATCCCTGCCGCACCCATCCCAAGCCCAGCAACGAGGCGGAATGGCAGATGGGAAACCTCCACATGCTGAACCGCGATTTCGGGCAACTGTGTCGTTACGCCGCCGACAACAAGGCGCTGGAAGGCAAGAAGGTTCGCGCGGTCTTCATGGGCGATTCCATCACGGATAACTGGATCAACGCCGATCCGTCGATGTTCACCGACGGGCTGGTCGATCGCGGCATTAGCGGCCAGACCACGGCGCAGATGCTGGTGCGTTTCCGCAGCGACGTGATCGCGCTGAAGCCGCAGGTCGTCCACATCATGGCGATGACCAACGACATCGCCGGCAACACGGGTGCCGCGACGATGGACACGGTGCTGGGCAACATCCAGACCATGGCCGAACTGGCCGAAGCGCATGGGATCAAGGTCGTCCTCGCCTCCGTGCCGCCCGCGGGCGCCTTTCCCTGGAGTCCGGGCCTGCGACCCGCCCCACAGATCGCGGCGATCAATAGGTGGCTGGCCGACTATGCGCGCAGCCGCGGCTTCACCTATGTCGATTATCATAGCGCCATGGCGCAGGCGGATGGCGCGATGAAGCCGGGTCTGTCCACCGACGGCGTCCATCCCACCGCGGAGGGCTATGCCATCATGCGCCCGCTGGCGCGGCAGGCGATCGACAAGGCGTTGAGGGAAATCCAGTGACGATGCTGGGCCGCCGATCCTTCCTGGCGGGCACCGCCGCGCTGGGTCTGGCCCGCGCTGCGCGCGCCGCCAGCCCCATGGGCACGATGCGCGGCCCGGTAGAGGCCAGTTGGTCCTCGCTGGTCGCCCATTACCGCTATCCCGACTGGTTTCGCGACGCGAAGCTGGGCCTCTGGTCGCACTGGGGGCCGCAATCGGTGCCGGCGCAAGGCGATTGGTATGGCCGGTTTATGTATATGCAGGGCCACCCGATGTACGAGCATCATGTGAAAACCTACGGTCATCCGTCGGTTTCGGGGATGAAGGACATCCAGAATCTGTGGACCGGCGACCAGTGGGAGCCGGACGCGCTGATCGCCCGCTACCAGAAGGCGGGGGCCAAATATTTCATGGCGCTCGCCTGCCATCACGACAATCTGGATTGCTATGATAGCCGCTATCACGCCTGGAACAGCCTGCGCGTCGGGCCGAAGAAGGATGTGGTCGGCATCTGGGAAAAGGCGGCGCGCGGCGCGGGGATGAAGTTCGGCGTGTCCAACCATGCCGCCCATGCCTGGCACTGGTATCAGCCGGCTTATGGCTATGATCCGACGGGGCCGAAAAAGGGCAAGCGCTACGATGCGTTCCGCCTGCGCAAGGCGGACGGCAAGGGCCAATGGTGGGAGGGCCTCGACCCGCAGGAGCTTTATACCGGCGGCCATGCCGTGCTGCCCGACGGCATCGACACGATCGAGGCGATGGACAAGTGGCATGACGCGAATAACGGCCAGTGGATCGAGACGGGGCCGAAAGACGACCCGGCCTATGTCACCCGCTGGCTGCTGCGCCAGACCGACCTGGTCGCCAAATATAAACCCGACCTGGTCTATATGGACGATCACGAACTGCCCTTCGGCCCGGTCGGGCTGGAAGCGGCGGCGGACTATTATAACCGCTCGATCGACTGGCACGGCCAGATCGACGTGGTGCTGACCGGCAAGAAGCTGCAACCCCACGCCCGTTTCGGCATGGTGGAGGATGTCGAGCGCGGCTTTACCGATCGGCTGTGGGACGAACCGTGGCAGACCGACACCTGTATCGGCGACTGGTTCTACAACGCAGCGCGGCTGCACGACAAAAGCTACAAGAGCGCGGAGGAAGTGATCCAGCGGCTGGCCGATGTCGTGTCGAAGAACGGCAATCTGCTGCTGTCGATCCCACAGCCGGGCGACGGGTCGATCGATAGCGAGACGGAGAAGGTGCTGGACGGCATGGCCGGATGGATGACCCATGGCGGTGAGGCGATCTTCGGGTCGCGGCCGTGGCGCATCTATGGCGAAGGGCCGACGAAGCTGATCGCAGGGATGCAGAATGAAGAGAAGGCCAAGCCCTTCACCGCGCAGGATATCCGTTTCACCACCAACAAGGGCGCGCTCTATGCGCTGTTCCTGGGCCGGGCGAGCGGACCTACGACCATAGGCGCACTGGCGCGCAGCCGCATGGGCGGTCAGATCGAACGGGTGACGCTGCTGGGCGGCGGTCCGATCGCCTTTCGGCAGGATGGCGCGGGCCTCCATGTCGACATGCCGCATGGCGGTGATTTCGTTCCGGTCGTCCGCATCGACGGTCGGGGCCTCGTCTAATTACAGGGATTTACAGGGATGATCGCAAAGAGCTTCAAATGGATCGCATTGGGCGCATCCTGCCTCACCGCCCCAGCGCTGGCCGAACCAATGGCGCTGCTGGATCGCCATGGCAGCCGGGTGGCGATCGAACCCTATGCGCCCAACATCGTGCGGGTGACGATCGCGCTCGATCCTGACCTCGCGTCGGCCGCGCCCGGTGAAGGGCCGAATGCGAAGGCGGACGCGACCGGATGGACGCATCGCAGCGATGCGAGCGGCGACATATTCTCTTCTTCGGCCCTGACGCTGACGGTCGACGCCCAGCCATGGCCCAAGGCGCCCACGCAAATGGAGCGCTATTTCGCGCCGTCGCTGCCGCCGGTCAGCCTGTCGGTGCAGGACGCCAGCGGCAATGTCCTCACCAAGATGACCGGCTGGGAAATGGCGCCCGTGACGGTCAATGGCGAAAAGACGTTCAAGGTCGGCGCCAGCTTCGATTCGCCGGCGGACGAACATTATTATGGTCTGGGCCAGAACCAGGAAGGTTATATGGATCTGCGCGGCAAGCAGATCGACTGCCAGCATTTCTACGACGCGCCAGCGGGCGAGACAGTCTGCGTCCCCTTCATGGTCACGAACAAAGGCTATGGCATCGTGTGGGACAATCCCGCCCGCACGCTGATCCAGCCCGGCCTGCACAGCAGCACCCATTGGCAGAGCCAGGTGGGCGAGCGCGTCTCCTTCTTCGTCATCACCGGCAAGACGACCGATGACCTCTACGCTGGCTACGCCAAGCTGACCGGCGCGACGCCACTGCCGCCCAAGGCGGGTTTCGGCCTCATCCAGAGCAAGGCGCGTTACGAAAGCCAGCAGGAACTGCTCGATATCGCCAATGGCTATCGTCAGCGTAACCTGCCAATCGACGTGATGGTGCTCGACTGGTTCTACTGGACCCGCATGGGGCAGATGGACATCGACCGCAGCTATTTTCCCGATCCCAAGGGCATGAACGACCAGCTGAACGCCATGGGGATGCGATCCATCATCAGCGTCTGGCCGCGGTTCGAGCGGGAATCGCGCTATTTCGAATATTTGAAGGCCAAGGGCTGGTTCCTGCACGACAAGGACGGCTTGCCCGTAGATGGCTTGCCGATGCGGTTCGACCGGGCAGGTGCGCTGATCGACAGCACCAACCCGGAAGCGCGCGAATGGTTCTGGGGCAAGATCCGCGACAATATCGCGAGCCAAGGCTTCGACTGGTTCTGGCTGGACGAGACCGAACCGGATCTGGTGCCCGACGGCTATTTCTACGCCAAAGGGTCGGGCGACCGCTATCACAACCTCTTCCCGCTGGTGCACACGACGGGCGTCGCGGAAGGCTCCGAGCGCGACCGGCCCGGTTTCCGCAACATGATCCTGGCCCGCGCCGCTTATCTGGGCTCTCAGCGCAATGGCGGGCTGTTCTGGTCGTCGGACGTCAAGTCGACCTGGGAAGCGTTGCATCGGCAAATCCCCGCCGGCCTCAACTTCACCGCGTCGGGCCTGGCCTATTGGGGCAGCGACATTGGCGGATGGCAATGGCCAAAGGGGCCGAAGGCGGAAAACCCGATCCTGGTCGATCCGGCCGGCGCAACCGCGATGGGCGCGGATTATCCCGACTATCCCGAACTGTTCGTGCGCTGGTTCCAATATAGCGTCTTCACGCCGACGCTGCGCATCCATGGCCAGCGGCCCGGCACGGCGCTATGGGAATATGGCAAGGCGGCCGAGCCGATCCTGGCCGACTGGCTGCGGCTGCGTTATACGCTGATGCCCTATATCTATGCGCTGGGGCGGCACACTTATGATACCGGCGCGCCGTTCATGCGCGGGTTGTTCATGGACTTCCCGAACGACCCCAAGGTTTCGGACATCGGCGACCAATATATGTTCGGGCCCGCTTTCCTGGTCGCCCCGGTGACGGTGCAGGGCCAGACGAAGCGGCCGGTCTATCTGCCCGCCGGGACAGCCTGGTATGATTATTGGAGCAACCAGCGGTTCGAAGGCGGCCAGACGATCGAGGTCGACACGCCGATCAACCGCATCCCCCTGTTCGTGAAGGCTGGCTCCATCGTGCCGATGGGTGTGCAGGTAAAAAGTACGGCGGAGAAACAGGCGCTGGAAAGCATCCGCGTCTATCCCGGCGCGGACGCTCGCTTCACCCTCTATGACGATGACGGCACGACCAACGCCTATCGCAAGGGCGGCATGAAGGCGAACCTCGTTTGGAACGACGCCGCCAAATCGTTGACGAGCAAGACGAAGCTGCCCTCTGGCCAGGCGATCGCCGGGCTGGTGCAGGTCGTCGGTCAATAAGGAGTTTTGCAATATGACGAGTATCAATCGCCGCGAACTGGGCATGGGATTGGGCGCGGCCGCTCTGGGCGCAAGCCTGGCGGGCGGGAGCGCGGTTGCGCAGACTGCGCCGCGCGCTATGCCGCAGGGCGACCGCGCCTTCCCCGCCGACTTCCTCTGGGGCTGCGCCACCGCTGCCTATCAGATTGAAGGCGCGGCGAACGAAGACGGCCGCGGCCAGACCAATTGGGACGTTTTTTCCCATACGCCGGGGAAGGTCGCCAATGGCGATACGGGCGACGTCGCCTGCGACAGCTATCACCGCTATGGCGACGATATCGCGTTGCTCAAGGCATTGGGCGTCAAGGCCTATCGCTTCTCGATCGCCTGGTCGCGCATCTTCCCCGATGGCAAGGGCAAGCCCAATGCCAAGGGGCTGGATTATTATAACCGGCTAGTCGATGGGCTGCTTGCCGCGGGTATCACGCCGCATGTCACGATGTTCCACTGGGATCTGCCCCAGGCCCTGCCGGGCGGCTGGCGGAATCGCGACACGGCTTACGCCTTTGCCGATTATGCCGGTTACACCGCCGGCAAGCTCGGTGATCGCGTCCAGCATTTCATGACGGTCAACGAACTGCGCTGCTTCACGGACCTGAGCTATATGACCGGGAGCAAGGCGCCGGGTCTGAAACTGCCGATGGGCGAGGTGAACCAGATCCGCCATCATGGCGTGCTGGCCCATGGCCTGGGCGTGCAGGCGATCCGCGCCGCGACGAAGGGGCGGACGCAGGTCGGCATCGCCGACAACCCCAGCATCTATGTGCCCGCGATCGAGACGTCTGAGCATATCGAGGCCGTGAAGAAAGCGGTGCGCGTGGAGAACGGCATGTTCATGACCGCGATTCTGGAGGGCCGCTATATCGACAGCTATCTGACCGCGCAGGGCAAGGACGCGCCCAAGGTCAGAGAGGGCGACATGACGCTGATCGGCGCGCCGCTCGATTTCCTGTCGGTCAATGTCTATACCGGCAACACCGTGCGCGCCGACGAGACCGCGCCGTCGGGCTACAAAATCCTGCCGCATCCGGGACAGGCGCCGCGCATGCCCTCCCCCTGGCTCTATGTGACGCCGGAGGTCATTTATTGGGGGATGCGCGCAATAGCTGAGAATTGGAAACCCAAGGGGCTGTATATCTCCGAAAATGGCTGCTCGGCCGATGACAAGGTCGCCGAGGATGGCAAGGTCTATGACACCGACCGCGTCATGTATCTGCGCAATTACCTGACCCACTTGCAGCGCGCCACGCGTGAGGGGATTCCGGTGAAGGGCTATTTCGTGTGGAGCCTGATGGACAATTTCGAGTGGGAGGATGGCTATACCAAGCTATTCGGCATCCACCATGTCGACTTCAAGACCCAGAAGCGGACGCCCAAATTGAGCGCCGACTGGTATCGCGAACTGGTGCGTACCAACAAGTTGGTGTGAGCGACAAGGGGGGGGCGGTATGATCCGCCCCCCCTTGCTCTAGCGAGTCGCGCCGATCTCCACCTGCGTTTCGCCCAGTCCTTCGGCGCGGGCGCGCAGAATGATCTTGCCCTGCCGATCCGCCTTCACGATCGCCAGCGCCAGCCCGTTGAAGGCGTTGCGGTTCTTCGAGGGGAAGGCGGTCAGGTCGGTCGGGTCGCCATTGTCAGTGGCGACGATCTGGCCCGGTCCCTCGATCGTGAAGCGGATCGCCTGCTTGGCGGCGGGGACGATGTTGCCGTCCTTGTCTAAGACCTTGAGCGTCACGAAGCTGAGGTCGCGGCCATCGTCCGCGATGGTCGAGCGGTCGGCGGTCAGCGACAATTTCGCCGCCTCGCCCACGGTGCGGATCGTCTCGGTCGCCCAGGGCTTGCCGGCTTTCCAGGTGACGACCTTCACCTCGCCCGGTTCATAGACGACATAGTCCCAGCGGAAACGATATTCATAGTCGCGCTTCTTGATCTTGCCCTGCGACTTCCCGTTGACGAACAGTTCCGCCTCATCGGCCGAGCAAAAGACATGGACCGGCGTGATCTGGCCGACGCGATCGGGCCAGGTCCAGTGCGGCAGGATATGCGCGAATTGCAGGTCGGGCCGCCAGCGCGCCTGATAGAGCCAGAAGCGATCCTTGGGGAAACCGGCCAGATCAAGAATGCCCGAGTAGCTGCTGCGCGACGTATAATAAGGTGTGGGTTCGCCCAGATAGTCGAAGCCGGTCCAGACAAATTCGCCCGCGACATAAGGGTTCTGGTCGTCAGCCGCCCAGACGCGGTCGGGGGAGGAGCCGAAGTCGGCCGCGTGCAGTTCATAGGCCGACACCTGATGCGTGTCGGGATTGCCACCCGACCAGGGGCGCACCGGCCCGCTGATCGCGCCGGCGACCGGGAACATATATTCGCCGCGGCTTGACAGCGCCGACGCGCTTTCGGTGGACAGGATGACCTTGTCGGGGAATTTGGCGCGGAAAGCGGGATATTGGCCGATGATGCCGCGTATGCCCGCGCCCTGATAGTTGAGGCTGATGGCATCGACCGTGGTGGGCAACAGCATGTCCGCCTTGGCGAAATTCATGGCACCCGTGGCCAGGCGCGTCGGGTCTTCCTCATGCGCGATGGCGACCAGTTCGCGGCCGATCTTCGCGCCCGCTTCGCCGTCATATTGTTCGCCGACCTCATTGCCGACGCTCCACATGATGATGGAGGGATGGTTGCGGTCGCGCCGCAGCATCGCGCGCAGGTCGGCCTCATGCCAGTCGGGGAAGATCAGGTGGAAGTCGTGCGGCGTCTTCTTCTTTTCCCAGCTGTCGAATATTTCGTCCATGACCAGGAAGCCCATCTGGTCGGTGAGTTCCAGCAATTCGGGCGCGGGCGGATTATGGCTCATGCGTACGGCGTTGGTGCCCATGTCGCGCAGGATTTCCAGCTGGCGCTGCGCCGCGCGGCGGTTGAACGCCGCGCCGATCGCGCCGAGATCATGATGGTTGTTGACGCCGCGCAGCGGGATATGTTCGCCATTGACGATCACGCCCTTGTCGGGATCGAACTGGATGTCGCGGACGCCGAAGCGGGTTTCATAGGTATCGATCGTCCTGCCGCGCTGGGTCACGGTAGAGATGGCGACATAGCGGTTGGGCTGTTGCGTGGGCGGTGGTCCCCACAGCCGCGGGTTGGTGAGGATCGTGCTGCCGTTCAAAACCGCCTTGGCGCCCGGCGCGATGCTGGCGGACTGGCGCGCGATGCTGGCGACCGGGCGGCCGATACGCTGGCCCTTGGCGTCGAGGGCGTAGAGTGCGGTCGTCACCTCCACCTGCGCGGCCTTGTCGCCGTCATTGTCGAGTGTCAGGCTGAGATCGATGGTGGCGCGGTCCTTCGCGACCTGCGGCGTGCGCACGGTGCCGCCCCACTGGCCGACATGCACCTTGTTCGCGGTGGTGAGGTAGATGTCGCGATAGAGGCCCCCGCCCGGATACCAGCGGGCCGACGCCTGCGGATTGTCGAGCCGGATCGCGAGTTGGTTCTTGGCCCCCGGCACCGCATAGGGCGTCAGGTCAAGTCGGAAGCTATTATAGCCATAGGGCCATCCGCCGACCAGCTTGCCGTTGAGCCAGACGGTGGCGTAGGACATCGCCCCTTCGACATCGAGGAAGATCGACTTGCCCTTCTCGTTCGCGGGGATGTCCAACGTCTTGCGATACCAGCCGATGCCCCAGCTGGGCAGGCGTCCCATGCCGCCATAGGGGCCATCCTTGATGAACGGCCCGGCAATCGCCCAGTCATGCGGCAGATCGACCTTGGTCCAGCCACTGTCGTCGAAATTCGCCTGCACATAGGGCACATCGCCGCCGGGATTGCCCGCGGGACGGACATGATGTTTCGCCGCATCCTTGATGAAGGCATTGGCGCTGGGGAGTATCCAGGGCTTGAGCACTTGTGCGTCGCCGCCATCAACCTTCACGGCCGCGTCGGCGGGCGTATCGGCCAGCTTGCCATCGCCTGTGTCATCGATCGGGGGGCGAATGTCGTAGCGTAGATCGGTCGTGAGGCCGGCCGGGTCGCCCCTGGTAAAGCGCCAGTCGCGGCTGATCGACACGCTGTCGGCGGCCAGAACCGGCACCGGCAGACCGGCCATGGCGATGAAGGAAAGGGCCGTCATGGCGAGAGACCGTCCATATCTGGATCGCGTTTGCGACGACGAATTGGACAGCTGTTTCATGATGTCTCTCTCCCGTTCCCATATGTGGTAGCGTTATCATTACTCTGAGCGATCAAAGGTTGTTTTGCAACCCGCGATATACGGTCAGGACGCCTTCCCTATGGCGCATCGTCGCATTACGGGTGCTGTAATGATAAAGGGAGATGGATGATGAAGCGGCTGCTGGCCATGATTACATGGCTTTTTCTGGGGTTTCTGCCCGCGTCCACCCTGGCGAAGGCGCCGACCGACTGCCCGCTGCGCGACGCGCCTTTTTCCGTCCGATCGCCGATCGTCGATATATTGCTTAGCCCGGTCGCCAAGACTGCAATCGAAACCAGCGCGCCGCACATTCTCACCGCGCTGCCGCCGCGCTTTTTTTCGACGCAGGCCCCGACGTTCGCAGCGATCCTGACGCTGGAAGGGGTGGCCGCGAGAGAGAATATTCCCGCCGACAAGATGGCCGCGCTCGATGCGACGCTGCGCGCCATCCCGGTGATGCCCGCCGACAAGGTTGCGCGCTGCGCCCGCTATGATGATGATCGGCCCAGCTTCACTTTGCCCAAGGGCAAGCCGCGCCTGCTGATCTTCGAAAAGATCAACGGTTTTCGCGACGGCCCCTCAGTCGATGCCGCCCGTGCCGCCTTCCAGGCGATGGCGCAGCGCAAGGGCTGGGCCGTGGTCGTCAGCGACAAGGGCGCCGCAATGACGCCGTCGGTGCTGCGCCGCTTCGATGCGGTGGTGTGGAACAATGTCAGCGGCGACGTCCTCACGCTGTCGCAGCGCGCCGCTTTCAAGACCTATATCGAACAGGGCGGCGGTTTCGTGGCGGTCCATGGGTCGGCGGGCGATCCGGCGACTTTCTGGGACTGGTATGCTGACACGCTGATCGGCGCGCGCTTTGCCGGCCATCCGATGGACCCACAATTCCAGGATGCCAAGATCATGGTCGAAGGGCAAGGCCAGGCAATCGCGGCCGGCCTGCCGGGCACATGGATCATGAACGACGAATGGTATAGCTTCACCAATAATCCGCGCGCCAGCGGATCGACCATCATCGCCACGCTAGACGAGGGCAGTTACAAGCCGGGCGCGCTGGCGATGGGCGGCGACCATCCGATTGCCTGGACCCGCTGCGTCGGCAAGGGGCGATCATTCTATGCCGCAATCGGCCATCGCCCCGAAACCTATGCCGACCCCCATTATGTTACCATGCTGGAGAACGCCGTGGCATGGGCCGCATCGCGTCGTTCCGCCTGCCCGCCGGTCAGGCGCCCAATTGCGTCACGGCGGTAATAGGCGGCATCAGCCGGTCGCCGGGTAAGACCGGGGCTAGGCTTTTGCCCGCGCCGCTCAGCAGACCGTCGAAATAGGCGATGGTGTGGACCAGCCCTTCACGTAGCCGCACCGTCGGTTCCCAGTCCAGCGCAGTGCGGGCGCGGGTGATGTCAGGGCGGCGCTGGCGCGGATCGTCGGCGGGCAGGGGCCGCATGACGATGGGGGAAGATGATCCGGTCAGCGCCACGATCATTTCGGCCAGTTCGACCATGGTGAACTCGTCGGGATTGCCGATATTGATCGGCCCGGTGATCGTGTCGTCGCTGGCCATCAGGCGCAGCAGCCCTTCGATCAGGTCATCGACATAGCAGAAGGAGCGGGTCTGCGCCCCGTCGCCATAGAGGGTGATGGGTTGGCCGAGCAGCGCCTGGCAGATGAAGTTGGACACGACGCGCCCGTCCGCCGGGTCCATGCGCGGACCGTAGGTGTTGAAGATGCGCGCGACCTTGATGCGCACCCGCCCTTCGCGATGATAGTCGAAAAAGAGGGTTTCGGCGCAACGCTTCCCCTCATCATAGCAGGCGCGCGGGCCGATGGGGTTCACATGGCCCCAATAATCCTCCGTCTGCGGATGGACTTCGGGGTCGCCATAGACTTCGCTGGTCGATGCCTGGAGGATCTTTGCGCCGGTGCGTTTGGCCAGGCCCAGCATGTTGATCGCGCCATGGACGCTGGTCTTGGTCGTCTGCACTGGATTGATACGATATTGTAGCGGCGAGGCCGGGCAGGCGAGATTGTAGATCTCGTCCACCTCGACATAGAGGGGGAATGTCACGTCATGGCGCATATATTCGAAATTATGCCGCCCCAGCAGTTGGACGAGATTGCTCTTCGACCCGGTGAAGAGATTGTCGACGCATAGCACGTCATGCCCCTGCGCCACCAGCCGGTCGCACAGATGCGATCCGAGAAATCCGGCCCCGCCGGTCACCAATATGCGTTTGACGCCCTTGTTCATGGTTGCTGCTCCCTTGCTGGAAATCGCGGCTGTCGGGTGAAGATGGTCACGGCCATGACGCCGAGATAGCGGCGGCTGAAGCGCGCCATCGCGCTGTGGCCCCGCCCTGGACGCAGAAAGCCGAGCAGGCTGAAGAGCAGCCAGCGGCTGGCATAGCCGGTGAAGAGTATGGCGTCATAGGCCGCCCGCGCGATCGGGCCGCGGCCCTGCCGGAAAAAGAAGCGCGGCCCTTTATAGACGCTGGCCAGCACCTCCATAGAGGATTGGCGCGCGAAGCTGGCCCCATGATGATGGGTGATGCTCTGGCGCGCGGAATAGAGGACGCGCCAGCCGGCCTGGGCTACGCGATGGCAAAGTTCCATATCCTCGCCGAACATGAAATAGGCGGGGTGGAATATGGTGGGACCGATGGCCGCGCGGCGAAAGGTCAGCGATGCGCCCGATACCCAGTCGATCGGCCGGACGCCGGGCGGGTCGTCGTCCAGATAGACGGCGGGCGGCGCCCAACGGCGCGGCAACAGCGCGCCCAAGAAGAGATAATTCCAGGCGAGGTTGGCGAGCGTCGGGAAAGCGCCGCCGGACGCGCGCTGGAAACTGCCGTCGCTGTTGCGCAGGCGGGAGCCGAGGATGCCGATGCGGGGATCGCCTTCGATCTGCGCGAGCATGGAGGCGATGGCGTCGGGATCGACCACCGTATCGGGATTGAGCAGCATGATGAAGGGGGCGTCGGTCGATTCATAACCGATCTGGCATCCTTTCGCGAAACCGTGGTTCGCGCCGCTTTCGATCAGCCGGACCCAGGGGAAGTCGGCGCGCACCATCGCCGCGCTGTCGTCGGCCGAAGCGTTGTCGATGACGATCGTTTCGACGCTGTCATTGGGCAGGCCGCTACTGGCGGCGACTGCGGCCAAGCAGTCGCGCAGCAGGTCGCGGACGTTCCAGTTGACGATGATGATGGCGAGCGTGGGCTGGGTCATCGGGTCAGGCTCCGGTAAAGGTCGGCATAAGCGGGGCGCAGCGCCGCCCAGTCATAGGTGGCGCGGGCATGGTCGCGCAGGACGCAGCGTGCCCGTTCGGCGGGGTCGGCGGCCATGCGCGCCAGTAGCGCGGCCAGTGCGCCGGGGGCTTCCATGTCGATCCAGTTGTCGGGGCTGGGCAGCAGCCAGCGAAAATGCGGCGCATCATGGGTGATGACCGGCAGGCCCGACGCCGCTGCCTCCACGATGGCGAGGCCGAAGGCTTCGAAGGTGGCGGCATGCGGCATTACGTCGGCGAGCGCGAACAGGTCCGCCACCTCGCCGGTCGGAACATGCGTCACGCGCACCCGATCGCCCAGCCGCGCGCGAGCGTAGGCGGGGAGATCGGGGTCGCCATGGTCAAGGCTGCCGTCCAGCCAGAGCAGCGGATCACCGGCCATGCGCGTGACTTCATCGATCAGATGATGGGTGCGCTTATGGTTGCGATTGAGCGCGGCGACCGAGAGGATGACGAAGCGGTCAGGCGCGATGCCATGCCGGGCGCGCAGCGTGGCGCGGTCCGCGCTGGGGATGAAGCGATCCGGGCGGTAGCCGCAGGGGATGAGCGTCATATGGGCCGGGTCGTGACCCTGCGCTACGGCATCGGCGAGCGTCGCTGCGGACATCTGGTGCAGCCGGTCGCAGGGCGGATAGTCGCGCGGCGGCATCGCCGTTCCTTCGGTGTAGAGAAGGCGGAAATTAAGGCTCAGCGCGCGGCGCAGATGGAACAGCAGCCGCGCCAGCGGCGGATCGATCACATGGACGATGTCGTAGCGCCCGGCGATCAGGTGCGGCAGCAGCGCCAGCGCGAAGGTCAGACATTCGGCATGCATCGGCGTGCGGCCCATTAGCCGGTGGAGCGGCAGATAGCGCAGGGTGCGACCGCCCCGCGCCAGGAAAGGCAGGATGATCTCGTCAGTGCGCCGCTCCCCGCCGCCCTTGAACAGGGTCATGGCAAAATCGCCGCGCATCTCATCGAACAGGTCGCGGAACAGCCGCTCGAAACCGCGCTGGACCAGGCCGATGCCGGGGCAGGCGATCGCGATGCGGGGCGCGATTTTGGGGGTGTTCATGCAACGCCTCCCGCCAACTGCCGCCAGAGCGGTGCGTCCCGGCGTCCGATCAGCAGCAGCGCGCCGAGCAGGATCAGGCCTGCCGCCAGCCCACCTGCGAAGCTGCCTGCGATCGGGCTGGCCGCAACCAGTAGCGCCGTGGCTATGGCGCTGCCCATTGTCGTGGCGACCGGTCGCCAGTCGATCGCGATGCCTGTCGCGCGTTGAGCGATCGTGCTGACGGCCACCGTGCCGAGCAGCAGTTCGACCAACAGGCAGCCGAGCGCCGCGCCGGTCACGCCCATATGCGGGACCAGCAGGAACAGCGCAGCGCACTGGCCCGCTAGCGATGACAGGGTGAGCAGCATCGCCCGTCCCTGCCGCCCGGCGATGACGATCAGCGGGGCCATGGCGGTGGTGATCGCGCGCGCCAGCAGGGTCCAGGCCATGAGTTGCAGCAGCGGCGCGCCGGCCACGAAATCCGGTCCCATGAGCCCCATGAGGAACGCCGCGCCACCATGGATGCCCGCGAACAGCAGCGCCGCCAGCGCCACCGACAGCAGCAGCGTGGCTTGCTGCGTGCGGGCGAAGGCGGCGGGATCACGCCGCCAGTCGCGCGCCATGACGGGGAAGGCGGCGCTGTTGATCGCCTGCACAGCGACCAACACCGGCATGATGAAGCGCGCCGCCGCAGCATAGAGCGCCACCGCGCGCATATCCAGCAGCCGGGCGAGCAGCAGCGGCGCGAGCGCGTCGTAGAGCAGCACTAGAAGACCCGCGCAGCCCAAGGGGAGCGCCTGTCCGACGAGGCGCGCGGGTGTGAGGCGGGTGCTGGTTTGCATCGCGATCGGCCCGGCCCAATGGATCGTCAGCGCCGCCTGCACCAGACGGGCGACGGCGAAGCTTGCCACCAGCAGCGGCAGCGGCGAACGATACAGGCAGGCCAGCGCGAGCAGCGGCAGCATCACCCCCACCCCCGCCAGTTCCGCGCCGATATCCCGGTCCATCCGCATGGCAAGCCGCAGCGTCGCGCGCGCCGGTTGCAGCCAGGCGGTCGCCAGCACTGCGACGCTCCCTGCGCAACCCGCCAGCACGACATCCCGATCCTGCCCGGCGGCCAGCAACAGCAGCGGCAATGCCACCGCGACCGCTGGCCCCTGCACCCGCTTGGCCCGCGCCAGCGCATCCAGCACCGCAGCCCGCCGCCGCGGTCGCCGCGCTGCATCGCGCACGCCAATGTCGGTCTGGCCGAAATCGACCAGCCATTCGGCTAGGCCGGTGAGGCTCAGCATTAGCGCATAGGCGCCGAACTGCTCCGCGCCCGCCAGCCGCGCGACGATCAGCGCCGCCCCCATCCGCAGGCCCGACAGCCCGACCCGTCCGACGACCAGGCGCGCGCCGCTGCGTATCAGGCCGCTCATGCCGGACGCTCCGCGCCGTTGCGCCTTTGCCAGATGTCGATCGCGACGATGATGGCGGCGATGACCCAGAACAGCCGCGCGCCGGGCATCTGACGCAGGAAGAAGCTGCCCAGGCCGTCGAGCAGATTGGCGCATAGCCCGGCAAGCGCCCCGACATTGAGGGCATGAAGCCAAGGATCGGCGCAGCGTTTCGCGTTGCGCCATGAGGTGCGCAGCAGGCCGATCAGCATCGCCAAGAAACAGGCGAAGCCGATCGTCCCCTGCTCCGCCCAGATCAGCAGATAGATGTCGTGCACCACCGGCCAGTTCGCGCCGAATGTGCGGGTCAGCGCCTCCGTCCCGCCATAGGCAGTGCGGCCGGGGAGATGCTGGACGAAGCTGTTGAGACCGACGCCCAGCAGCGGGTGGTCGCGCACCATGTCCCAAGCGACGCCCATCCATTCCCAGCGAAAATCGACCGCACCCGGATCGCTCTGGGTGAAGCGGCGCAGGATCGCGGGGGCGGCGGCCAGCGCCGCGATCAGGCCGAACGCCAGCGCGATCGCCGCGCCCGCCAGCGCCCGCCGCCGCGATCGCCTATCGCGCAGCATGAGGCCGACGACGATCGGCGCGGCCAGCGCGAAGGCCAGCCAGCCCGATCGCGATAATGTGAGCAGCAAGGCCAGCAGCGCCGTCGCCAGTGCCGCGCCGATCGCGGCCTTTCGGTCGATCGGCAGGCGCGTCATCAGCATCGCCAGCAGCATCGGCGCGAGCATGGCGATGAAGCCGGCAAGGATATTGGGATGGCCGAGCAAGCCGCCGATGCGGAAGGTCGCGCCGCCATCCATATAGGTGGCGCGATTGGCATATGCGAGCGTGGTCATCGTCGCCTCGCCCAGAAATTGCAGGCCGATATCGCCCTTCTTCGTGTATTGGGCGATGCCGACGGCTGCCTGGAGCAACAGACCGCAGGTCAGCGCCGCGAAGAGTTGGAGGAAGCGGCGCACCCGTGTCAGCTCGCCCAGCAGCAGCAGGAACAGCGACAGCGACTTGGACATCTGAAACGCCTCCGCCGCCGCCAGCTGGCGATAGGGACCGAGGACGGCGTCGATCAGGCCGAGCAGGATCATCGCGATCCAATAATAAGCGAGGCCAGGGATGCGGGGGCGCGCGCAGCCCCGCGCGGCGTCGCGCCATTGGAAAAGGAACAGCGCCAGCAGGAACAGATCGACGACCTCGATCGTGTAGGCCCCGGCCCCGCCCATATGGGGCATGGGATGGAACCGCTTGGCGATGCCCAATGGCGCGGTCAGGCCCACGCCCCAGAGGCAGGCGAGCCGGGGATTGCCGCTGGCCCAGACCGCACCGCCCAAGCCCAGCGCGCCGACCGCCACCAACGCCGCGCCGCGCCCGGACGAGAGGCCCGCCGCGACGATGAGCGCCGCGCCGCCTGCTGCGCCGGCCGCCAGGAGCAGATGGCCGGATGACGCAGGAGAAAGGCGGACTTCAGCCGCCATGGACCGGCATGGTCAGGATCAGGCCGACATCAGCGATGCCATTGGCGCGGAAAGCCTCATGCGCGGCGTGAAGGTCCGCCATCGGCGATCGCCCCTCTTCCGCCAGCGCCCATATCAGGTCGGCGCGCGTCGCCAGCGCAATATTGCGGCTGTCCGCCATGATCGCGCGCTGCTGGATCAGGATGTGGTCGAACCGGTCGGCCAGGAAGGATAACATGCCCGCGATATGATCCGGCCGGCCGGCGGCGGGGCGTTGGCCCGCGCCCAGCAGGATCATGTCCGGCCGGGGCAGCATCCGCATCACCTCCACCGCCGACCAGGGATCGTCGGCCCGCACCTCCGACAGGCCCGGCTGGCCGCTTGCGCCGAGCGGGACGCTGACGCCATCGCCGCCCAGCGTTGCGTCGATCAGCAGCACCCGCCCGCCGCGCTCAGCCTGTATCATGGCCGTCAGCAGTAGCAGCGTGTCGTTGGCCGCATCGGCATCGCATAGCGCGCTCAGCACTATTGTCCGTGCGCTGCCGATCCGTTGCGCCAGATAGCGGTAGCTGCGGGAAGCTGGCGCCGTCGGCGCGTGGAAGCGGTCCAGCGTCCGCCCGGCGGCTGCGCCGATCCGTCGCGCACCGTCCGCCAGGCGGGCGAGCGGAAAAGCGCGCGTGCCGACGGGCGGATGGCCCGCCAGCGCCGGCCGGTCCGCCGCCGGCCGCCAGATCACCGCATAGCCGCGCGGCACCGGGGTCCAGCCCGCGCCGGGCCGCTGCACCAGTTCCACGCCGCAGCCCAGGCAGCGGGAAAAGCCAATGCCGCCGTTCCAGACCGTCGCCGGATCGGCGCGATGATAGCCCAACATGCAGAACATCCGTCTGGTCGCCCCTTTCCCGCCCAGAATCTTACCGTCCTTCGATCCTGTTGATCGAATCATAATAAATATAACTGATGAAATAATAGATATGACAATACACAGCACAATATGTCGAAACGATGATGTCACAAATTGGAACATAAAATATTAAGATGGTTAACCACACTATGACTCATCTTGCAGTTTTGATTTGATTGAGAAGTGATTCGGGATTTTTATCCCCTAAATACGTATTTGATGAATTTAATAATTTAGGTTTTGCGTAAATTACATAATCTTATCTGAATTTTACTTCAGTCGGAGCGCCAGGCTATGCAGCCCCCCCAATGGAATGCGGATTTCAGGACGACCGGCATGTTCCAGCAATTCGGCGCGCTGTTCGTGCGCCTGTGCCGGCTGGTCGACACCGGGCTGATCCTGCTGTGCATGGCGCTGATTGCCGGCGCTTTATCTAACCGGTCGGCGATCATTGACGCGCTGTTGTGCGTGGCCGTGCTGGAGCTGGTGGCGTCCTTTTTCCACCTCAGCCGGTCCTGGCGGATCGTGCGGCTGCGCCATGAATTGGCGGACCTAACCGCCCATTGGACGATCAGCTTTGCAGGGATCATGACGCTGTTCTGGCTGCTGGGCGACCTGCCGCTAGCGCGCGCCGGGGTGTGGGGGCCAGCCGCGACGTTCTGGTATGGCGCGGCGCTGGGCGCGATCATCCTGTTTCGCATCGCGGTGCGGCTGGCGCTGCGTTTCTGGCGCAGTTTCGGTCATGACCAGCGTAGCGCGGCGTTCATCGGCGCGACCGAAACGGCGCAGCGGTTGGGCGAGGTGTTCGCGCGGCAGCGCTGGATGGGCATCCGATCGTTGGGCGTGTTCGACGATCGCCGGCCGACGGACGATCGCACCGTCGCCCTGCCCGGCCACGCCTTTGGCGGGCCGGTCGATCGGCTCTATGATCTGGCGCGATCCGGCGCGGTCAGCCGCATCTATGTGACGCTGCCGATGGCGGCGGAACAAAGGATCAAGGCGATCCTCGACCGGTTCAGCGACACCACCGCATCGCTCTATTATTGCCCGCCTTTGTTCCGCCTGGACCTGGTCGGCGCGCGCTGGGACGATGTCTATGGCCAGCCGGTCGTCAGTATCGTGGAATCCCCGTTCGAAGGCTATTCGCGCCTGATTAAACGGGCGGAGGATGTCGCCCTCACGCTCATCGCCTTACCGCTCATCCTGCCGATCTGCCTGTTGGCGGCAGTCGCGATCAAGCTGGATACGCGCGGGCCGGTCTTTTTTTCCCAGACCCGCTATGGGCTGGACGGTCGGCCGTTCCGCATCTGGAAATTCCGGTCGATGCGGGTCGCCGATGATGACGATTTCGTCCAGGCGCGGCGTGGCGACAGCCGGGTGACGCGGGTCGGCGCGTTCCTGCGCCGCACATCGATCGATGAACTGGCGCAGTTCATCAACGTCGCGCTGGGCAGCATGTCGGTGGTCGGGCCGCGGCCCCATCCGGTCGCGCTGGACGATAATTTCCGGCCGCTGATCCATCGCTATGCGGTGCGGCACAAGATTAAGCCAGGCATCACCGGGCTGGCGCAGGTCAGCGGCTGGCGCGGGGAAACGGATACGCGCGACAAGATGGAGCAGCGCGTCGTCCATGATATCGAATATCTGCGCCGCTGGTCGATCTGGCTGGACCTGCAGATCGTGGCGCGCACGCTGCTGGTGCCGTTCGTGCAGCGGAACGCCTTCTGATGCGGGGGATAGCCTCCTCTCTCGCGTTGGTACTGGCAGCCTGCACCAACCCTGCACCACCGCCGGACCTGCCGCGCGCGATGCCGGGCTGGCGGGTCAGCCGCACAGCGCCGGTGATCGCGGCAGGATCGCTGCGCCGCCAGGGGCTGTGGAACGACCCCAGCCCGCTGCGCACCGCGGACGGCTATGTCCTCTATATGACGAGCAGCACAGACGCGCCGTTCAAGCCGCCGGTCCTGCCCTTCCGCGCGGTGTCGGGCGATGGCACGCATTGGACGCTGTCGCCGGCCACGCCGCTGCTGTCGCCAGCCGGCGGCCCTTATGCGAGCATCGAAACGCCCAGCGTCGTCTCGTTCGCGGGGCGCTACTGGATGGCCTTTACCGGCGTCTATGCCAGCGCCGATCCGTCGCCCATGGCGATCGGCCTGGCCGTTTCGCCCGATGGCGTGGCGTGGGAAGTCGCCAATTGGACGCTGCTGCGGGCGACCGGCGGGGCGACCGCCTGGAACGGCTATCTGGTCGGCGAGCCGGGCGCGGTGGTGCGCGGCGGCGAATTGCTGATCTATTTCTCCGCCGTGGGCGCGCGCGCGGAAGGCGGCCCACCGCGCCAGTCGATCGGGCTGATCCGGTCGCGAGACGGCGTGCACTTTACGCCGCCGATACAGGTGCTGGTCCAAGGGCCGCTCTATCCCGCGCGCCAGGGCTATGCCGGCTATTCCTCGCCAACCGCGCTGGCGGACGCAGACGGCATCGACCTCTTCTATTCGGTCGCGCATGTGCAGGAGGGCGCAGACCCCGCATGGCAGCAGGTGGCGATCCACCATGCCCGGTCCGCCGACGGCATGCATTTCCGTGAGGATGCAGCGCCGCTGCTGACCCGCGCCAGCACGGATTGGACCGACGGCGAAATCCTGGCCCCCGGTCCGCTGCGCGACGGCGACCAGATCAAGCTGTGGTTCGGCGGCCATGTCGCCCATTCGCGCCTCGCCCCCCTGATCCAGCGCGGCATCGCCGGGCCGGAATTCGGCATCGGCCTCGCCACCCTATCCCTCGACCAATTCACCCGACCCAAGACGAAAGGAACCGACCGATGAAAGTCGTCATATTATGCGGCGGGCAGGGCATCCGCGCCTTTCCCTTCACCACCTATCTGCCAAAGCCCATGCTGCCATTGGGCGGGACGCCGGTGCTGGTCCATGTCATCAAGAATTTCATCCGCCAGGGATTTCGCGACTTCATTCTGGCGGCTGGATATCGGCAGGATGTTCTGCACGATTATTTCGAGGGGAAGGATATCGGCGCCAGCGTCCAGATCGTGGACACCGGCGAGGACGCCGATACCGGCCGCCGCATCTGGAACTGCCGCCACCTGATCGACGGGCCGTTCATCGCCACCTATGGCGATGGCCTGTCGGACGTGCCGCTGGATGCCGTGGTAGCCTTCCACCGCGCCCATGGCGCGCGGCTGACGATCACGTCGGTGCCGATGTATTCGCAATATGGCGTGCTGTCGGTGGAGGAGGATGGCGCGATCGCCCGCTTCGCCGAAAAGCCGTTGATCGCCGATTACTGGATCAACGCCGGCTTCATGGTGATGGACCCGGCCATCTTCGCCGACTGGCAGGGGGAGAATCTGGAGCGCGACATCATCCCGCCGCTGATCGCGCGCGGCGACGCCTTCACCTACCGCCATGACGGCTTTTTCAAGTCGTTCGATTTCTACAAGGATGTGGTCGAGATGGACGAGACGCTCGCGGCCGGCGGGCCGCCGCCCTGGATCGCGCCCGCGCTGCCACAGGAGCGCGCGGCATGAGCGGCGCGTGGAAGGGTAAAACCTGCCTCGTCACCGGCGCGACCGGCTTTCTGGGCGGCAGCCTGGTCGCGGAACTGCTGGCGCAGGGCGCCGAGGTCGTGGCGCTGGTACGTGACATGGTGCCGCAATCGCGCTTCCAGGCCGACGGCCTTGCCACCCGCGCCAAGGTGGTGCGAGGGTCGCTGGAAGATTATGCCGTCATCGAACGGGCGCTCAACGAATATGCGGTCGATACAGTCTTTCACCTCGGCGCGCAGGCGATCGTGGGCGTGGCCAACCGCAATCCGCTGTCCACCTTCGAAGCCAATATCAAGGGGACATGGGTGCTGCTGGAGGCGTGCCGCCAGGTCGCCACGGTCGAGCGGATCGTCATCGCCTCGTCCGACAAGGCCTATGGCGACCATGACACCCTGCCCTATCAGGAGGATTTCGCGTTGCAGGGCCGCCACCCCTATGACGTGTCGAAAAGTTGCGCCGACCTGATCGCGCTGAGCTACGCGCAGACCTATCGCCTGCCCGTCGCCATCACGCGGTGCGGCAATCTGTTCGGGCCGGGCGACCTCAACAGCAACCGTATCGTGCCGGGCACCTGCCTGGCTGCGATCGACGGGGAACGGCCGGTGATCCGGTCGGACGGATCGCCGGTGCGCGACTATGTCTATGTCGAGGATATCGTGCGCGGCTATTTGCTGCTGGCCGAGCATATGGGCGACGCTGACGTGGTCGGCCGCGCCTTCAACTTCGGCACGGGGGAGCCGGTAAGCGTGATGGACCTGACCCGCCGCACGCTCGCCGCGGCGGGGCGCGCCGACCTGGTGCCCGACATACGCAACAACGCCCATGGCGAGATCCAGGCGCAATATCTGTCCTCTGCGCTGGCGGCGGAGAAGCTGGGCTGGGCGCCGGGCGCGGGGCTGGATGAGCGGTTGGGCCAGACCTTCCTCTGGTACAAGGCGCATCGCCATTTCTTCTGAGCGCATCTTCGTGGGTGTCCCCACCTATGATCGCCCCGATTTCGTGCGGGAGGCGGTGGCCAGCCTGTGCGCGCAAAGCTTCCGCGATTTCCGCGTGGTGGTGAGCGACAACGCCTCGCCCGGTGGCGTCGGCGATGTGGTGCGCGCCTATGTCGAGGGCCTGGGCGATCCGCGCATCCGCTTCGTCCAGCAGGCGGACAATGGCGGCGAATATGGGCAGGGCCGCTATTTCTTCGAACAGGCGGGGGATGCCGATTATTTTTGCATCCTGCATGATGACGATCTGTTGTCGCCCGCCTATCTTCAGCGCGCGGTCGCGGCGCTAGACGCCGCGCCGGACGCTGCCTTGTTCGTCGCCAATCCCTGGCTTTTCGATGCGGACGGACGGCCCTCCGACGCGCAAAGCTGCGCCTATCGGCGGATGCATCGGCGGGGCCGGCCGCGCGGCCGTTTCCCCATACTCGACACGCATATGGCCAGCGGCTTCACACCCATTTCGGGCACGCTGTTTCGCACCGCCGCGCTTCATCGGTCCGGGTTCGTCGATGCCGACTGCCATGGCAATTTCCCCTTCGAGCTGAACATCTTCACCCGGCTGGGCGATAGCGGCGCGGTCGGCTGGTTCGATCCTGACGTGCTGCTCGGTTTTCGCTATCATGCGGGGCAACTGCGCAACACGCTGGGGCTGATGGCCAACTCACAGGTCGTCGCCACCATGTTGCGGATATTGGAGCGCCGCCGCTACAGTGGCGCGCCCGAACGCCGTCGCCGCGCCATCGTCGCGCGGCTGCATCGCGCGCAGGCGGATATGGCGCTGGCGCTGGGCGATATCGCTGAGGCCCATGCGTCGCTGGTTCAGGCCTGTGCCGCCAATCCCTTATCGCCCCGCGCTTGGGCGATGCGCGCGCGCCTTACCCTGGCGGGAGCATCGGCATGATCGCGCCAAACTGCACTTCGTCCCGCACCAGCCTGTTCACCGCGCTGTTGCTGCTCATCCCGATCCTGCTCGGCGCCTGCTCGACCAGTCTCAGCGCACCCGCCAGCATCGCCGCAGTGCCGGACGTGATACGATCGGCCGCCCGCTACGAAAGCGCCTATCTGCTGGGGCCGGGCGATCAGCTAGAGATAGCGGTCGATAGGATGCCCGAACTGTCGCGCAGCGCGACTGTTCGCCCCGACGGCATGGTGACGCTGCCCCGGTCTGGCGACATCGCCGTAGCGGGCCTGACCCCGATGGCGGCGGCTGCGGCGGTGCGGCAGCGCCTGCTGGCGCGGGTGCGCGATCCGCAGGTCAGCGTCGCCGTGGCCAATCCGCGCGAGAACAAGGTCTTCGTCGCAGGTGAGGTGAACCGGCCCGGTGCGGTGCCGCTGCGCGATGCGCCGACCGCCGCGCAGGCGCTGATCCTGGCAGGCGACGCCGGCAAGACAGCGGCCCTGTCCAATGTCGCGCTGATCCGGCTGGACGATCAAGGTCACCTCAACGCGCATATCCTGCGCAGCGGCGCGCGCGGCCATGCGGGGATGCTGCTGATGCTCCAGAATGTGCCGCTGCGCCCCGGCGACATCATCGTCGTGCAGGAAAGCGGCGGTGCGCGCTTCGCCCGCTTCCTGCAAAATTACGTCAACGCGCCGCTAGGCGGCCTCAGCGCGCTGATGGCCCCCTATGTCCAGTTGCGCCTGTTGCAGGAGATCGACCGATGAGCGAGGCGGTGCCCCATCGCCCGGAGGCGGACAGTTTCGATTTCCGGCGCGCGGGGCGGATCGTGGGCTTCGCGATCGCCGGCCATCGCCGTCTGATCCTGGCGGTGGCGGCGCTGACGTTGGCACTGGTCGGCGTCTACATCATAGTCTGGCCGCCGGTCTATTCCGCCAGCGTCACCCTGTCCGCCGTGTCAGACGACGATCGCCAGCGCGAGAATTTCTATAATGACTGGGCGGTGTTCCGCCGATCGGCGCTGAAGGACGAGATGATCCTGGCGACATCCGGCCCGGTGCTGAAACAGGTGATCGCCGACCTGAACCTGGGCTATCGCGACGTCTATCATCCGCCGCTGCGCTACCTGACCTGGCTGTGGACGCAAAGCTGGCCCGGCCGCGCCTGGCGGGGGACGAAAGATGCGCTGTTTCCGCGTGCGCCATCGCCTTATGTGGCGACGGCCAGCCAAATCGAGCGCGCCCGCACCCTGGACGATTTTCGCACCGGGGTCGCCATGACCCAGTTGCCCGACAGCCATATCGCGCTGCTGACGGTGCGGGGCCCCAGCCCCCGCGTCGCGGAAATCGCCGATGCGGTCGCGGCCACCTATATCGCCCAGCGCCGCGCCCGCTTCGCCACCGAAGCGCGGCAGGCCTATGCCGCGCTCCAGACGGAGGCGGATCGCGCCCGCACCGATCTGCGCGCGCTCGAAGCCCGGATGGAGCGTTACTACACGCAGAACGACATGCTGCTGATGTTCGAGAAGGACAAGGTCGAGATCGGCCAATATCTGGGCCAGCAGGCCGAACTGGACGCCAAGCGCACCGCGATCGCCGCGGCGCAGAGCGCACTGGCCGCCGTCACTGCGCAACTGGCGCGCGAGCCGCGCGATATCCTCGCCAGCCGACTGGTGCAGGACAATCCGGTGGCGGCGCAACTGAAGCAGGAGCAGGCGAAGCTGGTCGCGGCGCGCGATGCGCTGCTGGTCCGGTATCGCCCGGATTCGCCCGACGTGCGCGACATGGATGACCAGATTGCAGCGATCGGCCGACAACTTGCCGCCCAGCCGCAGCGAGGGGTGCAGCAGAGCAGCATCGCCCGCAATGGCGGCTATGACGCGCTGCGCGCGCGCCGGGCGGCGCTGGAGGCGCAACTGGCGGGGGATCGCGCGGGGCTGGCCACCCTGTCGGGCGAGGTAAGCGCGCGGCGCGCGACGATCGACCGCATCCCGCAGAAGATGAAGGACAGTCATGATCTCGGCCGCGGCCACGACATGCTGGAAAAGACCTATCTGGCGTTGCAGGACAAGCTGATGACCGCCGCGGTCACGGCCGCGACCGCCCAGTCCGCGCCGTCGGCGATCCAGCTGGTCGAAAGCGCGGCGCTGCCCGACAAGCCCGACGCGCCGCAGACCAAGCTGTTGCTGGTCGCCGCGCTGATCGGCGGCCTGTGCGCCGGGGTGGTTGCGGCGGTGCTGCTGGACATCATCCAGAACCGCGCAAACCGCTTCCGCCTGACCCAGCCGGACGCGCCTTTTCCCCTGATCGCCATCGTCGGACAGGACCGGGCCTATGCCCTGCGCCTGTTCGATCGCGCTCCGCCCCCCGTCCCTCAAGAAAGGCACCGGCCATGAAATATCACATCCTGCGCGCTACGCGATCGCTCGGCCTGCTGCCCATGTTCGATCGCATGGCTTTCCTGCGCAAGCGGGCGCGGGCGGCGCGCAGCAACCGCGCCTTCATCGCCAGGCATCCCGGTTTCGCGGTGCCGCCGGAGGATCTGGCGTTCGATGCCTATAACAAGGTCGACTGGGCGGACTATCATGACGTCGGACTGGCCCATGCGGCGCTGTTCGCCCGGTTGATCCGCACATATTTGCCTGATGCGCAGCCGTTGCGGGTGCTGGAGTGGGGGTGCGGGCCGGGGCGGCTGATCCGCCACATGCCCCTTCTTCTGAGCGGACGGTCGCCTGCTCTGACCGGCACCGATTATAATCCGGCGACGATCGACTGGTGCCGCGCGCATCTGCCGGGCATCGATTTTGCATTGAATGGCCTGGCCCCGCCCTTGCCCTTCCCTGACGATAGTTTCGACGCGGTCTATAATTTCTCGGTCTTCACCCATTTGTCGGCGGACATGCATCGCGACTGGACCGCCGAACTGCACCGGGTGCTGCGCCCCGGCGGCATGATGATCGCGACCACCCATGGCGACCATTATCGCTATCTGCTGACCCAGAAGCGGGAAACGGACGCCTATGATCGCGGCGAACTGGTGACGCAGGCGCGGTTCGAGGAAGGGAAGAAATGGTATTTCGCGGTCTATCCGCCCGGCTGGGTGCGCTGCCATCTGCTCGCTGCGTTCGAACGGGTGGAGCAGGTCGCGCCCGGCCCTGATGCGGGCATGACGCAGGATGTCTGGATCGGGTTCAAGGCGCATGGCTGACCCCGCCCGCCCGTTGCGTGTCGCCATCATCGGCGATCGCGGTATTCCCGCGCGCTATAGCGGTTTTTCGACGCTGGTGGAGGAACTGGCCGTCGGGCTGGTGCGCGATCATGGCATGGACGTCACCGTCTATTGCCGGAACCAATATTATGACGCGCGGCCCCCGGTCTGGCAGGGGGTGCGATGCCGCTACCTCCCCGCGCCGGGCGGCAAGAGTTTCGAGAGCATCGTCCATAGCAACCTGGCCGTGTTCGACGCGGCCTTTCGCCGCTTCGACCTCGTCTTCGTGGTCGATCCGGGCAATGGCCCCTTCATCCTGCCGCTGCGAGCGCTGGGCGTGCCGGTGGTGATCCATACCGACGGGCTGGGCTGGCAACGCCGCAAATGGAACGGGTTGCAGCGGACATATTATAAATGGTCTGAAAGCGTCAGTGCGCGGCTCGCCACCTGGCTGGTCACGGATTCGCGCGCGATGCAGGCCTATTACGACCGCGAATATGGCGCGGCTTCCACCTATATTCCCTATAGCGGCGCGGTCGGGGATGCGCCCGACGACGCGGCTCTGGCTCGCTATGGCGTGACGTCCGGCGACTATTATCTGGTCGTCGCGCGAATGGAGCCGGAAAATAATGTCGATCATATCATCCGCGAGTATCGCGCGTCTGGTGTCGCAAAGCCGCTGATCGTCGTCGGATCGGTCCCCTATGAGAGCGCTTATGCCCGCGCCGTTGCGGCCCAACATGACGGGCAGGTGCGCTGCGTTGGCGGCGTGTTCGACTCCGCCGACTTGAACGCCCTCTATCGCCATTGCGCGGCCTATCTGCATGGGCATGAGGTCGGCGGCACGAACCCCAGCCTGCTGCGCGCCATGCATTGGGGGGCGCCCTGCGTGCCGATCGACGTGATCTTTCATCGGGAAAATGTCGGGCCGAACAATCCCTATTTCAGCAAGGCCAGCGGCGATCTGGCGGCGATCCTGCGCGATCTAGACGCCGATCCTGCCCGCCGGGCTGCGCTGGGCCGGGCGACGCAGGCCCATGCCGCCGCCACCTTCCGCTGGGACGCGGTGATCGACGGCTATGCCGCGCTGTTCCGGCGGCTGATCGCACTCAAGGCGGCGGGGCGGCGACCGACCGCGGCGCTGATCGGCGAAACATACCGGCCGGATATTCTCGCGCCCGCGCAGGTCGCGTGAAGATACTGCATGTCTTCAACCGCCATCGTGGCGGCGGCGGGGCCGACAACGCCTGGGACGCGACCATCGCCCTGTCGCGACGGCGGGGCCTGAATATCGCCATATTCGAACGGGATAGCCGTAATCTTTCACCGGGAATGGCAGGCAAGCTCAGCGCCTTTGCCAATGGCCTTTATGCTCCCGCCGCGTTGCGCGCCTTTGCGGCGCGGCTGGAGCAGGACCGGCCCGATATCGTTCACACACATGAACTTTACCCGCTGTTGACCCCCTGGCTGTTCGAACATTGCACCCGTGTCGGCATCCCGATCGTCCATAGCTGCTATGATTTCCGCGTCACCTGCCCCATCGCCACCCATCATGATGGGGCGGGCGTTTGTACCCGTTGCATCGATCATGGCGCGCATCAGGCGATGCTGCGCAACTGCCGCGACAGCCTGCCCGAAAGCGCCGCCTTCGCGCTGCGCCATGCGGTGGCGGGCTGGCGCGATTTCTACCGCCGTCATGTCAGCCGCTTCATCGTGCTCACCGACTTCAGCCGCGACTGGCTCCATGCCCAGGCCGGCATCCCGCTCGACCGGATCAGCGTCAACGAATGTGCCATCCCCGCCGCGCCCGATCCTGTCGATCCAGCCAATGGCGCCTATTTCGCCTTTGCTGGCCGCTTCGTGCCGGAAAAGGGGCTGGACATATTGGTCGAAGCCAGCCGCATGGCGGACCTGCCCATCCATGTCGCGGGGCCGCCCGGCAGCGACCCGACGCCGCTCATGTCCAAGGGCGTGCCGGTGACGATCACCAGCGGACCGGAGTCCTTGGCGACCATCTATCGCGGCGCGCGGGCGCTGGTGGTGCCCAGCCTCTGGTTCGAAACCTTCGCCATCGTCGCGGCGGAGGCTATGGCGCATGGCGTGCCGGTCATCGCATCGCGCATCGGCGCGCTGAACGACACAGTGCGTGAAGGACGGACCGGCCTGCATTTCGCGCCCGGCGACCCGGCCGACCTCGCCCGGCAGATGCAGCGGCTGTGGGACGATCCGGGGCTGTGCCGCACGCTGGGCGCGGCGGCCCATGCCGATGTCGTCGCGCGCTTCAACGAGGATGCGCATTTCGACCGGCTGGTTGCCGCCTATGACGCGGCGCTTAGGGCGCCGGACATATCATCGCCCGGCATTCGCCAAAGCCGATCGGTGCAAAGCCGGGCACCGTCGCGCTCGCCCGCAGGATGATCTCGTCGCCATCCTCCAGAAAGGTGCGGCTTTCGCCGCCGGGCAAGGCCACCGGTTCTTTGCCGCCCGCCGACAATTCCATCAGGCTGCCATAGCCCGATCGATCGGGCGCCGAAATCGTGCCGGTGCCCAGCAGATCGCCCGGACTGAGATTGCAGCCGTTGGAGGCGTGGTGGGCGACGATCTGCTGCACGGTCCAATACATGTTGCTCGCCGGGCCGGTGCTGAGGCGATGGGGCGCACCGCCCCGCGCCCGCATCGCCGCGGTCAGGATCGACACTTCCAGCGTCAGGGCCAGCCCGCCATGCTGGCGATCGGCCGCGTCCTGAAGATAGGGCAAGGGGTCTGGATCGCCCTGCGGCCGGGGCGGTTGGGGCAGGCGGAAGGGCGCCATCGCTTCGGCCGTCACCACCCACGGCGAAATGGTCGACTGGAAATTCTTGGCCAGGAAGGGGCCGAGCGGCTGATATTCCCAGGCCTGGAAATCGCGCGCCGACCAGTCATTGAGCAGGCAGAAGCCCGCGACATGATCGGCCGCCTGATCGATCGGGATCGGGGTGCCCAGATCATTGCCGGCCCCGATCCAGACGCCCAGTTCCAGCTCATAGTCCAGCCGGGTCGATGGACCGAAGATCGGCGTGTCCGCTTCGGGCGGTTTGCGCTGCCCCAGCGGTCGCCGCACCGCCACGCCCGATGGCCGGATCGACGACGCCCGGCCATGATAACCGATCGGCACATATTTATAATTGGGCAGCAAGGGATTGTCCGGCCGGAATTGCCGACCGATATTATTGGCGTGATGGATGCCGACATAGAAGTCGGTATAATCGCCAATTTGGGCCGGCAGGTGCAGCGCGCAGTCCGCGGCGGCATGGAGATGAGGGCGCACCTGATCCGCCATCGCCCGATCGCTCAGCATCCCGCTAATGGCATGGCGCAGCTTGCGACGCTGTTCAGTGGGCAGGGCGAACAGCGCATTCAGACGGTTATACCGCAAGGCATCCGATGCGGGCAGTTGATCGGCAAGGGCCGAAAGATCGAGGATGCTGTCGCCGATCGCAACGCCGATCCTCGCGTCTCCGTCCGGCGGTGAGAACACCCCGAAGGGCAGGTTCTGGATCGGGAAATCGGCATGGCCATTCGCGCCGTCAACCCAGCTCGTCCGCGCCGGATCATGCGTCTCGTCGGTGGTCCACCAGCTCATGCGTCGCTCCCCTGCGTTGGTAATTGCGCCTTGGCAAAGCCTGTCCAGCACGCATCATAATCGCCCTGTAACAAAGGCGTTTCCATCGCCCAGCCTGTCGGCGTGAAGGGCAGGCGACTTTCGAACATGAAGGCCATTGTATCCTCGATCTTGTGCGGCGTCAGTGTTGCCGCGACCGCGCGGTCATGGCTCGCCACGTCCGGGCCATGCGCCGACATCATATTGTGCAGGCTCGCCCCGCCCGGCGCGAAGCCCCCTGCCTTGGCGTCGTAATCGCCGGTGATGAGGCCCATGAACTCGCTCATGATATTGCGGTGGAACCAGGGCGGGCGAAACGTATCCTCCGCCACCATCCAGCGCGGCGGGAAGATGACGAAGTCGAGGTTCGCGGTTCCGGCGGTGTCGCTCGGCGACGTCAGCACGGTGAAAATCGACGGGTCGGGATGATCGTAGCTCACCGTGCCGATGACATTGAACCGTGACAGATCATAGAGATAGGGCGCGACATTGCCATGCCATGCCACGACATCGAGGGGGCTGTGATCCAGCATGGTCGACCAGAGCCGCCCCTGATATTTCTGCACCAGTTCGCAGGGGCGATCGACATCCTCATAGGCGGCGACGGGCGCCTCGAAATCGCGGACATTGGCGAGGCCATTGGAGCCGATCGGTCCCAGATCTGGCAATCTGAAAAGCGCGCCATGATTTTCGCAGGCATAGCCGCGCGCCACGTCGTCCAGCAGTTCGACGCGAAAGCGCACGCCGCGCGGGATCAGGGCTATCTGCAACGGCGCGATTAGCATGACGCCCATCTCCGTGACGATCCGCAACCGGCCCTGCTGCGGCACGATCAGCCATTCGCCGTCGGCGCTGAAGAAGGCGCGATCGACCATTGACCGATTGGCCGCATAGAGATGGAGGCTGCACCCCACCCCCGCCGCAAAATCGCCATTACTGGCATAGGTGACGAGGCCGTCGATAAAGTCGGCGGCTTCCAGCGGCAGCGGCAACGAGTTCCAGCGCAACCGGTTGGGCGTCGGCGCGCCCGCTTCAAATGCCGGTCTGCCCAGCGGTGCCTGCCCGGCATAGGGCATGAACGGCGGGTGCATCGCGCTCGGCCGCATCCGGTAAAGCCAGCTGCGCCGGTTTTCCTGTCGCGGCGCGGTGAAGGCGGTCGCGGACAGTTGCTCGGCATAGAGGCCATAGGGCACCCGCTGGGGCGAATTGCGCCCGACCGGCAGCGCGCCCGCCACCGCCTCCGTCGCGTGATGATTGCCGAAGCCGGAAAGATAATCCATTTGCCGCTCTCCTCCGTCCATCCTGCGCGTGTCGAAGGGCCGTCCCTATGAGAAAGGACGGACAGGCTTCGACAGGCTCAGCCCGAACAGTTTTAGATTATCTCACGCGTCGACGCTGACCACGCCGCGCCGTATCTGGTCCAGTTCGATGCTTTCGAACAGCGCCTGGAAATTGCCGTTACCGAAACCCTCATTGCCCTTGCGTTGGATGATCTCGAAAAAGATCGGGCCGAACATATTCTCAGTGAAGATTTGCAGCAATATACCTTCGCTTTCGACATCGCCGTCGATCAGGATGCGGTTCTTGCGCAGCCGCTCCAGATCCTCGCCATGGCCGGGTACGCGCTTGTCGACCAGTTCATAATAGGTCTCAATCGTGTCCTGCAACCGCACGCCCCGCGCACGCAATCTCTCCACCGTGTCATAGATATTGTCGGTGGTGAGCGCGAGATGCTGGATACCCTCGCCATGATAATCGCGGATGAACTCCTCGATCTGGCTCTTGTCGTCCTGGCTTTCATTGAGCGGGATGCGGATCGCCTTGTCCGGCGCAATCATCGCCTGGCTGGTAAGGCCGGTGGCCTTGCCCTTGATATCGAAGAATTTCTGTTCCTCGAACCCGAAGAGGGTGCGGTAAAATTCGCTCCATACCCGCATCTGTCCGCGCCGGACATTATGCGTGAGATGATCGAGCAGGTCGAGGCCGACGCTGTTTTCCGCCGCCTTCTCCTGCCAGCCGGGAAACTCGGCCCAGTCGGCATAGGGATCGCCGTCTGCCGGCATGAAATAGAGATAGGCGCCGCCGATCCCTTCGATGACCGTGTCGTCCTCCGCCGTCGCCTTGCCGCCATTGGCCAGCGCCCATTCGAGCGCGGCTGCGGGATCGGCGACGCGGAAGGCCATGGCGCTGGCCGACGGGCCATGCACGCCGCGAAATTCAGCCACGCGACCGGCATCGTCGCGGTTGAGCATCAGATTGATGCGCCCCTGGCGGTAACGGGTGATGTTCTTGCGCGGGTGGCGATGGCTGGCGACGAAGCCTAATTGCTCGAACTGCGCGGCCATCGCCTCTGGGTCGGGCGAGGTGAATTCGACAAATTCGAAGCCATTGAGGCCCAAGGGGTTGTCGGTAGTGGCGGTCATGCGTCGTCCTCTTCCTTTTTACTGTTGGCATAATCCTGCGTGCCGCGATGGAAGACGCGGTCGGTCGCCAGGATGGTGTCGGTGTCGATATCGGGCAGGCCGTCGAGCTGCGCGTAGAGCGGCGCGAAGTCGGTTTCGGCGGTCATGCGCAAAAGCTGTTCGAAACTGTCGATGACGAAATAGCTTTGCTGATAATCGTCGATGCGATAGCGGGTCCGCATCAATCGCTGGAGGTCGAAACCCAGGCGATTGGGCGACGGATCGTCCAGGGCGAATTCCGACTCGCCATGCGATGACACAATCCCCGCGCCATAGAGTTTGAGGCCGTCATCGTGGCGGATCAGGCCGAATTCGACGGTGTACCAGTAAAGCCGCGCCAGCCGTTCGATCGACCCCAGCGCATCGGCGCGCAGACCGCCCTGGCCATAGGCCTGCATATAATCGGCGAAGACGGGGTTGGCGAGCAGGGGCACATGGCCGAACACGTCGTGGAAAACGTCCGGTTCCTGGAGATAGTCGATCTGGTCGGGCTGGCGGATGAAGCGACCGGCGACGAAGCGGCGATTGGCGAGATGATCGAAAAACACCTTGTCCGGCACCAGTCCGGGCACGGCGATGACCTGCCAACCCGTGCGTTTCATCAATCGGTCGGACAGTTCGGCAAAGTCGGGGATGCCCGGCTTCGTCATCCGCAAGAAATCCAGCCCTTCTAGAAATTCGTGCACGGCGCGGCCAGGCAGCATCTGCGTCTGGCGCGCGAACAGGCGATCCCACATCGCATGGTCTTGGCGCGTATAGGACGCCCAGTCCTGCGGGATGGTCCAGTCCGCTGCTGCGCCATCGGGCGCAAGAAGGTCGATGTTCGCCATCTGCCTATCATGCCATGAACGCATGGAAATCAGGTTTCAATCTTGCCGGATAATGGCCTATGATCGATTAGACTTCATCAGATATTGGCGGTATATGAAACAGGATGGTCAACTTGACGCGGTGGATCGCAAAATCCTCTCCGCCTTGCAGGACGATGCCGGGATCAGCCACCAGGACCTGGCCGAACGGGTCGGCGCGTCCAGCGCATCCTGCTGGCGACGGATCAAGGCGCTGGAAGCCGCGGGCGTCCTTACCCGGACGGTGCGGCTGGTGGACCCGGCGCAGGTCGGGCGCGGGGTCAATGTCCTGTGCAACATCCGTATGCGCAGCCATGCCCGCGAAGCGCGCGCCGCCTTCGAACATTTCGTCGATGGGCGGCCGGAAATCGTGGAATGTTTTTCGATGTCGGGGGAGTGGGACTATCTGATCCGGGTGGTCGTGGCCGATGTGGAGGATTATAACCGCTTCCTGATGCAGACCCTGCTGGGCCATGCGTCGGTCGCCGGCGCGGCGTCGCATTTCGCGTTGTCGATGACGAAATATACGACGGCCATCCCGTTATAGCCGCCTGCCGGGCTTGCTAGCCCTTATTCGGTCGACGCTATGCTGACGCGCACAAGCCGCGGCGACAGGAGGTGAACGGCAGCGAGCGCGATGAAATAGGCGCTGCCCGCCACGGCGAAGAGCGGCGTGTAGCTGCCGATGCCGTCAAGGACATAGCCTGCATATTTGGCCATCGCCATGCCGCCGACCGCGCCCAATGTACCGCCGATGCCGACGACCGATCCCACTGCGCCGCGCGGAAACAGGTCCGACGGCAGGGTGTAGAGGTTGGCGGAAAAGGCCTGATGCGCCGCGGTCGCCACGCCGATGACCAGAACGGCAAGCCACAGATTGTCGATCGACTGGGCAAAGAAGACCGGCAGCACCGCGCAGGCGCAGAGCAGCATGGTCAGCTTGCGCGCGGCATTGACGCTCTTGCCCGCCTTCATCAGCCGCCCCGACATCCAACCGCCCGCAACGCTGCCCAGGTCCGACAGCAGATAGATGGCGACCAGCGGCGGCCCGAAGCTCAGCAGGTCCAGGCCGTAGCGGGTGCCGAGATAGCCGGGCAGCCAGAAGAGGAAGAACCACCAGATCGGGTCGATGCAGAATTTGCCGATCGCATAGGCCCAGGTTTCGCGAATGGTGAGCAGGCGGCTCCAGCCGATCGGCTCCACCGGGTCGGCCGCGTCCTGCCGGATATAGGCCAGTTCTTGCGCCGATATCCGGGGGTGATCGTCCGGCCTTCGGTAGAAGGTCAGCCAAGCGATCAGCCAGACAATCCCGAAAAGGCCGGTGGCGTAAAAGGCGACGCGCCAGCCATAGGCAACGGTCAGCCATGGCACCAGCAGCGGCGTCACGATCGCGCCGATATTGGCGCCGGCGTTGAACAGGCCGATGGCGAAGGCGCGTTCCTTTTGCGGGAACCATTCTGTGACGGCCTTGATGCCCGCGGGGAAATTGCCGGATTCGCCCACGCCCAGGCCGAACCGGGCCATGGCGAACTGCGTGACGCTATGCACGCCACCATGCGCCATATGGGCGATGGTCCAGATGACGACCGCGATGGCATAGCCAAAGCGCGCGCCCACCATATCCACGATTCGGCCAAAGCCCAGATAGCCGACCGCATAAGCGGCCTGGAACCAAAAGACGATATTGGCATAGTCGGTTTCCGACCAGCCCATTTCGGCCGACAGGGTCGGCTTGAGCACGCCGATCATCTGGCGATCGACATAGTTGATCGCGGTCGCCGCGAAGAGCAGCGCCACGACGACCCAGCGATAGCGGGTAGGCGGGCGATCGTCGATGCGCGTGGCGGTCATCATGCTGCTCCTGTTACAACGCTGGGCCTGTCTGCACGCGGCATCAGCTACGCCGCCGACGCTGGCAGGGGCGCGCGCGGATCGATCAGGCCATCCTGCCGCAACGCCTGCCAGAAGGCTGCGGGAATGGGTTGGGCCATCAACTCGACGGCGGAATCGAGGTGCCGGGTCGATCCGATGCCGGGGATGACGGTCGCGACCAGCGGATGGCCGATCGGAAACTGCAACGCCGCCGCGCCGAGCGCGACCCCGAAGGCGTCGCAATGCGCCTCGATCCGGCGGACGCGATCGACAATGGGGGCCGGCGGTTCGCCATAATCATAATGGACCGGCCCGCCATGGCGGACGCCCTGCGCCAATATGCCGGAGTTGAAGGGGCCACCCACTATGATGCGCACGCCGCGCGCCGCGCAGAGCGGAAACAGGCTGTCCAGCGGCGACTGCTCCAGCAATGTGTAGCGCCCAGCCAGCAGGATGAGGTCGATATCGGCATGGGCCAATATCTCTTCGCAGACGGCGGTTTCATTGACGCCCAAGCCGATTGCCCGCACCGCGCCGGTGCGCCGCAATTCCTCCAGCGCGCGAAATCCGCCGTTCAGCAATTCACGCATCCTGGCCTCATGTGCGTCGCCATGCGCAAAACGGCCGATATCATGGACATAGAGGATGTCGATTCGATCGCGCCTGAGCCGAACCCGGCTCGCTTCATAGGAACGCATCACCGCGTCATAGCTATAATCGAACATACTTTCATAGGGTTCGGGCGACACAAACCCCTGCCGCACCTGCGACAAGTCCGCGTCCGGGGTGGGATCGAGCCGACGCCCGACCTTGGTCGAAATGATTGCCGTTTCGCCCGGATCAAGGTCCGCCAGCGCCGCGCCAAGCCGCTTTTCGCTGAGGCCGAAGCCATAATGGGGGGCGGTGTCGAAATAGCGTAGCCCGGCAACCCAGGCCTGGTCGATCACCGCGCGCGCATCACTGTCCGGGATCGCGCGATAGAGATTGCCGATCGCGGCAGCCCCGAAACCCAGTTGGCCGAAATCCAGCGCCACAGTCTTCTCCGTCATGCGAGGCCGTAAAAGGCGCGTGCGGCCCCTTCGAACAGGCGGGCGCTTCGTGTCGCATCCAGATCGCCCGCCAGCCGCACCGCATCGTCGATCCAGTCGCGATACGCGTCCCCTGCGTGCAGCAGCACAGGCCAGTCGCTGCCCCACATCGTCCGGTCGCCGAAACAGGCCAGGATATGCGCGACATAGGGGGCCAGCGCATCCGCCGCCTGCCCCGGCGCCTGTTCGGTGCGCAGGCCCGACAGCTTACACCAGATATTGGGACAGCGGGCGAGCGCGGCCAGATCGTCCCGCCAAGGATCGAGAAGTTGGTCCGCCGCGGGCGGCTTGGCACCATGGTCGATCACGATCGGCAGATCGGGCCAGCGCTGGGCGAAGCGGGCGAGGACCGGCAGATGGCGCGGCTGGACCAGCGCGTCGAACCGCAGGCCATGCGCCAGCATCGCCTCAATCGCAGGGGCAAGATCGGCCCGCAAGATCCAGTCGCTCGCTTCGATGCTCTGGAGCATGGGACGCAACCCGATGCATTTGGGCCGGGCGGCAAGCTGGGCGATCCGCGCCGGCGCATCGGCCGCCTCCATCGCGACCCAGCCGACCACGCCCAGCACCAGTGGATCGTCTGCCACCAGATCGAGCATCCAGTCGGTATCGCGATCGTCCGGCTGCGACTGGACCAATATGGTGCCCGCCAGATCGAGTCCCGCGGTCGCCGCGCGCAGATCGTCGGGCAGGAAATCGCGATGGATGAGGGGCCAGTCGGCGTCCGGCCACGCCTGCCCCGGCCCACCTATGCGCCAGAAATGCTGGTGCGAATCCACTATGCGGGGTCGCGTCACGGCGTGACCTCGTGCATGTCGGTACGCGTCGCTTCCATCATCCTCACCTTGTTTTTCATACAAACATAAGACATCATACAATAAGATGCGCGGCTGTCCATGCCGCTTGACGCCATGCCATAAGAAAGGACGTTCATCATGAAATTATGCCGTATCGGGGAAGCCGGGCAGGAAAGCCCCGCGCTGGTCGATGCCGACGGCCGCCTGCGCGATCTGTCGGCCTATATCGCCGACCTGGACAGCGCGGCGATCGGACCGGACGGGCTAGCGCGACTGGCGGCGATTGACGTCGCCACCCTGCCGCTGGTCGAAGGCCCGGTTCGCTATGGCCCTCCCGTCGCCGGCACCCGTCAGTTCGTCGCGATCGGGCTGAACTATGCCGATCATGCCGCCGAATCAAATTTGCCGATCCCGGAAGAACCGGTCGTCTTCAGCAAATGGGTCAGTTGCATCCAGGGGCCGAACGATCCCGTCACCATCCCCATGGAGTCGCGCAAGACCGATTGGGAAGTCGAACTGGGTGTCATCATCGGCACCACCGCGCATCGTGTCACCGAAGCCAACGCGCTGGCCCATGTCGCGGGTTATTGCGTCATCAACGACGTGTCGGAACGCGAATGGCAGACAGAGCGCGGCGCGACATGGGACAAGGGCAAGGGTTTTCCCACCTTTGGCCCAATCGGTCCCTGGCTGGTGACCGCCGACGAAGTGGGCGATCCGCAGGCGCTGTCCATGTGGCTGGACGTCAATGATGTGCGCAAGCAGGACGGCAACACGCAGACGATGATCTTCACCGTGGCGCAGATCGTCGCCTATCTCAGCCAGTTCATGACGCTGCTGCCCGGCGATATCATCACCACCGGCACCCCGCCGGGCGTTGGCCTGGGGCAGAAGCCGGAGCCATGGTATCTGAAAGCCGGCGATGTCGTGACCCTGGGCATCGAGAAGCTGGGCGCACAGCAACAGAGCTTCGTCGCCGCCGATTGACAGCCCTTCTTCATCCTGCTTAAACATCATACATATTATCTAAATATGGAGCAGGACAATGGGACGTCTGGCAGGCAAGACCGCGCTGGTGACGGCGGCGGGCCAGGGGATCGGCCGCGCGACGGTAGAGGCCTTCGTCCGCGAAGGCGCGCGCGTCATTGCGACCGATGTGCGCGCCGAGGCGCTGGCCGACATCGACGGGGTGGAGGCACAGGCGCTGGACGTCACCGATCCGGCGGCGGTGCAGGCGATCGCGGCGACGCACCCCGACATCGACATCCTTTATAATTGCGCCGGCCGGGTCCATGCCGGGACCATATTGGACTGTGACGAAGCGGAATGGACCTTCTCCAACAGTCTGAACGTCACCGCCCAATATCGCATGATCCGCGCCGTGTTGCCCAACATGATCGCGCGCGGCGGCGGGTCGATCATCAACATGTCGTCCATCTGCTCCAGCATCAAGGCGGTGCCCAACCGCTTCGCCTATGGCGCGACCAAGGCGGCGGTGATCGGCCTGACCAAATCGGTGGCGATCGATTTCGTGACCAAGGGGATACGCTGCAACGCGATTTGCCCCGGCACGGTGGAAACCCCCTCGCTGATCCAGCGGCTGCACGACACCGGCGATTTCGACAGGGCCTATGCCGAGTTTACCGCGCGCCAGGCGATGGGCCGGTTCGGCCGGGTCGGGGAACTGGCGGCGCTGGCGGTCTATCTCGCCTCGGATGAATCCGCCTTCACCACCGGCACGGTCAATGTGATCGACGGCGGCTGGGTCAACTGACACGCATAAGCGCCGATACAAGAGCGCAACCATGGAGAGACGATGATGAAGCGCAGCCTGATAATCGGCGCGGCTTTAGCAGCGACAATGCCGCTGACGGCCGCGGCGCAGGAGGGGCCGCTGCTGGTCCATGTCTCCCCCGCTGGCGACGATCACGCGCCCGGCACGCAGGCGCGTCCGGTGCGTTCGCTGACCCACGCGCAAGTGTTGGTGCGGCAAAGCAATGCGCAGCGCGACATCGCGGTCATTCTGGCGGATGGCACCTACACGCTCGACGCCCCCCTGCTCTTTCACCGGGCCGATGGCGGGTTGAATGGCCATAGCGTCACCTGGCGCGCAGCCGAAGGGGCCCATCCGATGCTGTCGGGCGGCCAAGTCGTGAACGGCTTCAAACCCTTCGATGCCGAACGCCGCCTTTACGTCGCCGACGTGCCCAAGGGCATCGATGCGCGTCAGCTTTGGGTGGACGACACGCTGGCGGAACGGCCCTGGATCGAGATTCGCCCTTCTGACGTGACGTTCAACGCCACCGGTTTCGACATTATCAATCCCGATCTTCAATGGATTTCACAGGTCAAGCGCCCTGATCGGATGGAGCTGGAGGCGACCGGTTTCTTCACCGATCGCGTGTCGCCGGTGCAGGCGATCGAGGGCGCGCAGGTCACCATGGCGCAGCCCGCCTGGGACAATAATAGCTGGGGCTATGACACGATCACCAAGCCGATTTTCCCGGAGGACAGCCGCCTGTTCCTGGTCAATGCGCTGGAGTTTGTGGGCAAGACCAACGAATGGCACAGCAAGCCCTATCAGTGGGTGATCGATCCGCAAGCGGGCAAGCTGTATCTGCGCATGGGATTGGACGAGGATATCGCCAAGCGCCGCGTCGTCTTGCCCCGGCTGGAGACATTGGTGTCGATCAGCGGCACGCCCGACGCGCCGGTCGAGCGGCTGCGGTTCGAAGGGCTGCGCTTTTCCCATAGCAGCTGGCTCGGCGCATCGCGCGCCACCGGCTACGCCAACCAGCAGAGCGGATCGTTCCTGGCCGAAACCTCGCCGATCCGGCCAGCCGACGCATGGAAGACATGCGGCTGGGGCTGTGTCGAATTTGAATCGATGCGCCAAAAATGGAACCAGATGCCCGCCGCGGTGCAGGTGTCGTCAGCGCGCGATGTCGTCTTCGAACGCAACCAGTTTTCGCAACTGGGGCAGATCGGGCTTGGCATCGGCAATGACGCCAATGCCAACCTGTCGGGCGTGGGCCTCGCCACCAGCAACATCCGCGTGACGCGCAACCGCTTCACGGTCCTGTCGGGCAGTGCGATCATGGCGGGCGGCATCCGGGTAGAGGCGCATCATCCGGGCAATGCCAACCGCATCAACCGCGACATCGCGATCGAGGATAATGTCGTCGCCACCGTCTCGCAGGATTATAAGGATAATGCCGCGATCCTGACAACATACATCAGCGGCGCCCGCATCGCCCATAACGACATCAGCGATGCGCCCTATGACGGCATCGCCGTCGGGTGGGGCTGGGGCTATAATGATGCGGGCGGCAATGCCAATTATGACGAAAATGCCAAGGGATACGTCCATAATATCAAATATAGGACGCCCACGACGCTGCGCGACACGCTGATCGAGGGCAACCGCATCCATGGCGTGAAAAGCTGGTTCATGGATGGCGGCGCGATCTATAATCTGTCGGCCAACCCCAATGCGATCGTGCGCGGCAACCATATTTTCGACATTGGCGACAAGATCGGCCTGTATCTGGACGAAGGGTCGAAACATTTCCGCGTCACCGGCAATGTGATCGAGACGCGCGGCAAATGGCTGAACATCAACACCGCCGGTAAAATGTATCAACGGCGCATCTCCACCGACAATATCGCGACCGGCAACTGGCATATTGCCAACAGCACCGGCGGCCGCTGGCTAGAGGAGATCGGCAATGTCGCGCGCGACAATATACTCTTGCCCAATCGGGACTGGCCGGCCGATGCGCAAAGGGTGATCGATGAAGCGGGGGTGCGGCCATGATCGAACGTCGGACGTTGCTCAAGGGCGCGGGCGCGCTCGCTGGCCTGCCCGCTTTTGCAGCGAAAGCGCAGGAGGCTGACGACCTGCGCATCGTCGATCTGCGCGCCGAGGGGCTGGTCGATCCTATCGGCCTGGACCAGCAGGATGTCCGCCTGTCCTGGCGATTGGAAAGCCGCGACCGCGCCGTGCGCCAGGCCCGGTGCGAAGTGCAGGCGGCGAGCAGCCGCGCCCTGCTGGAGGGGGGCACGCCCGACCTGTGGCATGCGGGCGAAGTGCTGACCGACAAGAGCATGGACATGGGCTGGCTGGGTGCGCCGCTCAGGTCGCGCCAGCGCGTGTTCTGGCGCGTGCTGGTGCGCGACGATCGCGGCGTGCGCGCGACCAGCCCGGTCGCCATCTTCGAGATGGGATTGCTCGATAGCGCCGATTGGAAAGCGCAATGGATCGAGGCGCAAACCGACCTGGAGCGCGCAGACCGCGCCGCCGGGCTGCGGTGGATGCGCGGCGATCGGCCGAAGGATAAAGCGCCCCGGCAGTTCCGCTTCGCCTTCGACCTGGAGAAGGCGGGCGATGTCACCCTGTTTTCGATCGGCAATTTCCGCGCGCCGCTGGTCTGGATGGATGGCGAGCCGGTCGCCCTGCCCCCGCGCGGTCCCCACCGCTTCGGCGCAGAGCCGATCGCGGAGACGCAGCATAAGCTGGCTTCCGGCCGCCATGTCGTGGCGATCGAGGTGACCGATCCCGAAGGATTCGACGAACCCAAAATGCATGAGATCGCCGCCGCGCTGATGATCCGTGCAGGCGAGCGGCGCATCACCAGCCAGGCGATGCGTACCGCCACCCACGCGCCCGTTGGCTGGCAGGCCGTGGCGTTCAACGACGCGGGCTGGGCGCAGGCAGAGCGGTCCGTCCATCAGCCCCAGGCCTGGCCGCGGGCGGGCGCCTATATGCTGCGGCGCGACTTCGACCTGAAACGCCCGATCCGGCAGGCGCGGCTGCGCGTCACGGCGCTGGGCGCCTATGTGACGGAGATTAACGGCCAGCGCGTCGGCGATGCCCATCTCGCGCCGGAAAGCAGCGATTTTCGCGAGACGGTGCTGGTACGGACCTACGACGTGACCGCCCTGCTTCGTCCCGGTAATAATGCCATCGGCGCGCTGCTGGGCGAGGGCTGGTATGGCAGCTATCATGCGCCGGCCGGCCGCTACGCCTTTGGCGACCCGCCGCTGCGCCTGTTCGCGCAGCTGGAGGTCGAACATGACGATGGCAGCCTGTCGATCGTCACCACCGACGACAAATGGCAGCTCCAGACCGACACGCCGATCACCCAGGCGGAAATCTATTATGGCGAGGATTATGACGCCCGGCGCGAACAACCCGGCTGGTCCAGCCCCGGCTATCGGGCGAGGGGCTGGACGCCCGCGCGCATCGGCCAGACGCCACCCTGCCGCCTGCGCGCCCATGTCGCCCCGCCGATCCGCGCGATCGAACGGCGGCAGCCCGTCACCATCCGCAGCTTTGACGGTGACCGGCATGTCATCGACTTCGGCCAGAATTTCGCCGGTTGGGCCGAACTGAAAGCGAAGGGCGCGGCCGGGCAGACCGTGTCGCTGCGCTTTGCGGAAATATTGCATCCCGACGGCACGGTCGATGTCGCCAACCTGCGCGCGGCGCGCGCGTCCTGCCTCTACACCTTCCGCGGCGACCCGGCGGGTGAGAGCTATCAGCCGCATTTCACCTATTTCGGCTTCCGCTATGTCGAGGTCAGCGGCCTTGGCCGTGCGCCGACGGCCGATGAAGTCACCGGCATCGTCCTGTCGAGCGCCCTGCCCGAAACCGGCAGGCTGCTGGTCGAAAACCGCATCATCCAGGGGTTGTGGCAGAATAGCCGTTGGAGCCAGCGGTCCAACTTCTTTGGCGTGCCGACCGACTGCCCGCAGCGTGACGAGCGGCTGGGCTGGACCGGCGACGCGAATGTCTTCTGGGATGCGGCGGCTTTCACCATGGACGTCGGCCCCTTCACCCATCGTTTCATGGGCGATGTGCGCGATGCGCAGGGGCCGCGCGGGGAATATCCCGATTATGCGCCGACGGGCTGGCGCGATCTGGCGCTGGGCGCGTCGCCCGGCTGGGCGGACGCGGGCGTCATCCTGCCCTGGACGGTGTGGCAGCGCTATGGCGACACCGCCATCGTGGACCGCAACTGGGCGTCGATGACGCGCTATATGCGGTTTCTCGTCGAGCATAATACCGACCATATCTGGCGCAATCTGCGTGGCTATGACTATGGCGATTGGGTCGCGCTGGACGCCAAGAAGCCGAGCGACGAAACGACGCCCAAGGATCTGATCGCGACCGCCATGTGGAAACATTCGGCCGACGCCATGGCCGATATGGCGTTCGGGTCGCGTCGCCAGCCGGAGGGCGAACGCTACCGTCAATTGTCGCGCGACATCGCCGCCGCTTTCGCCAAGGCTTTCGTGAAAGCGGAAGGCAGCGTCGGCAATGGGTCGCATTGCGGCTATATCCTCGCCCTGCGCTTTGGCCTGGTGCCCGAACCGCTGCGCGCCGCAGCCACCGCGAAGCTGGCGGCCGATATTCGCCGGCGGGGCACGCTGATCTCTACCGGCTTCCTCGGCACGCCCTACAGCCTCGACGCGCTGGCGGATGCGGGGCAGGAAGCGCTGGTCTATGACCTGCTGCTGCGCACCGCCTTTCCGTCCTGGGGCTATATGATCGCCAAGGGCGCGACCACCATCTGGGAGCGGTGGAATGCCGACATGGTCGATTCCGCGATGAACAGCTATAATCATTATGCGCTGGGCGCGGTGGCGGGCTTCATCTTCCGCCGCGTCGCGGGGATCGATCCGACTTCGGCGGGTTTCCTGACCTGGCGCTTCAATCCTGTGCTGGACAAAAGGCTGGAACGCGGCGGGGCCAGTTATGACAGCGTGTTGGGGCCGATCCGCACCGACTGGCATAATCGGGCGGACGGTTTCACGGCGGACATCAGCGTGCCGGCCAACAGTCGCGCAGAAATCCATCTGCCAGCCGCCTCCATCGATGCGATCCGCGAAGGCGGGCAAGGGATCGGCGCGGTAGCATGGCTTCGCCCGATCGGCGTGCGCGGCGACCGCTTCGTGCTGGAGGCCGGATCGGGCGACTATCGCTTCACTGTCGCGCGCTGAATCCATCCCCCCACTGGCCGCCCGGTTCGCCGGGCGGCTATTTTTTTGCCTGCCTTCCGTACGCTTCGAGCGCAGTCGAGAAGCGGGTGCTCGACGTTTCTCGACTTCGCTCGAAACGAACAGGTGTCAGGGACGACTAAGGCCGCGTCGTCCAGGTCCAGCGCACTGCATCGGTCAACGCCTTGACGCCCGCCTGCGCTTTGGCCTCAACCACATTGTCGCCCTTGGCAAGATCGATATCCCATGTGGCGATATGATCCTCCACCGGCACGCGTGTCCACGCCCCGCCGTTCAGGCGCAAGTCCACCGCAGGCTGGTTGGAAAAAACCTGCACCTTCACCCGCTGCGTGCGCTTCATAACATCGCGGCGGCTGGCGATGTGGAGCATCGGCACGTCCGACCAATTGGCCTGATACCAATAATAGGCGTCCTTGCGGACCTTGCGATCCTCGCTCACCAGCCCCTTGTCGTTGATCGCCGGCCGGTCGCCTTCGTTGCGCTTGAAGGAGGGGAAGTCGATCCCGACCCAGACGAAAGTCGACCACAGGAAGGGCCGCTTTTTCATTTCGCGCCAATGTTTGATGTGGAAATCGGTCTGATATTGTTCGGGATGCCAATAGCCGTTGGATTCCGGCCGCTTCACCACCGGATCTTCCTGATGCAGGATGCTCGCCCCCGCGCCATATTCGCTCACCCCGATCGGGCGCCCTGGCAGCTTGGCGTGGAGTGCGTCGGCCCACGGCCCAATGTCTTCCGACTTGGTCCAGTACCAGCCGAAATAGCGGTTATAGGACACCGTATCGCTATGCTGGGCGATCGGATCGCTATCCTCCAGGCAGCAATGGGCATAGGTGGTCGGCCGGGTCGGATCGAGCGCTCTGGCCGTCGCCTGCAATTCGGCGAGGATGCGGTTGGAAGCGGCATCCGACTTGCGGATTTCATTGCCGATGCCCCATAGCGCGACCGAGGGATGATTGCCCGTCTGCGCGATCAGTTCACGCATCTGATCGACCAGATTGTCGCGAAAGGCGTCCGAGGGGTCATGATCGTCGATCAGCGGCACTTCGGTCAGCAGCAGCAGGCCCAGTTCGTCCGCCCGCTCATAGACGCGCGCGGGATGCTGCATATGCGCTAGGCGCAGCGCGGTTGCGCCCATGTCAGCGAATATACCCAGATCCTCGTCGATCTCAGCATCGGTGACGATCGGCCCACGGCCAAAGCGCGTGGGATGCTGGAGGTTGACGCCATGGAGCCGGTAGGGCGCGCCGTTGAGCAGCACCGTGCCGTCGGGTTTTACAGCGATGGTGCGGACGCCCAGCGGCACGCTCTGGCTGTCGATGACCTGGCCGCCCTCCACCACGTCGGTCACGACATGGTAGAGATAGGGCGACTTGCGCCCTTCCCAAAGATGCGGGTTAGGCAGGGCGATAGTCTGCTTCACCGACTCCCGCGCACCAGCGGTCAGGGTCGCAGGCGCGACATGCCGGGCCACGATCTTGCCGGTCGCGTCCACGATCCGGCTGGCAATGGTGAACCGCGCAGGCGTGGCGCGATCGTTGCGCACCGCCACGGCGACATCGATCGTCGCGCGGCGCGACTGCAATGCGACCGTCCGCACCTGAACCCCCGGCCCGGCATGGTCGAGCCGGTCGATTGCCAGCGCGTTCGTCGTGATGAGCGACACGCTGCGATAGAGGCCGCCAAAGACGTTGAAGTCGCCGTTGAGCGGCGCGATATGAGTGTCGCGGCTGTTGTCGACCCGCACCGCCAGTATATTGCGCCCCGGTTTGAGGGCATCGGTCGCGTCCAGGCGGAATGCGCCATAGCCGCCCTGATGCGCGCCCAGCTTCAGGCCGTTGAGCCAGATATCGGCCTTCAGCGTCGCGCCGCCCAAATGCAGCGCATAGCGTTTCCCCGGTTCCGGCTTATGGTCGATCGCCAGCCGATACCAGGCAGGCCCGCGATAATAGACGCCCTCCGGCTCGCCCCGCGCCTTGGCCCCGCCGATGCCGGAGTCTTCGGCGTTGTAGGTGTGCGGCACGCTGACCGGTGTCCAGACGCGATCATCGAAATCAGACGCCCCCGCTCCGGTCGCATCCGCCTTCACGAAGCGCCATCCATTGGCGAGCGGCGTTTCCGTCGCCGCCTGGGCAAGACCGGGCAGCAGCAGGGCAAGGGCGAAACCATAGCGCATCGTCATTCCTTCAAACCAATGTCTGGACATCGCCGATCTGGATGCCGCTGCTCGCGACCGATCGGATCGCGGCATCGCGCGCATGGCGGGAGCGCAAACCATCCACCGCCGCGCCCTGCACATCGTCGAACATTATCGCCGGGCGGGCATCCGCCGCATCCACATCGAAACTGACGTCGCGCAGGCTGATGTTGCGGGCGTGGCGGACATAGAGGCCATGGGACGGAAACGCGCCCATGAAGCTCGGCTCCAGACTGCTGGCGGGCCGTTCGGGAATGGCGCGGCGCGCATCGGCTTCGCTGCCGCCGCCGGCCGAGCGGACATGGACGTTGGAGAAGCTCACATCCTCGATCGGTTCACCGGGATTGCCGATGATGCCACAGGCATAGGGACCGGGCGCGCCCGACACATTGATGTCGGAAAAACGCACCCGCCGCACCCGCGAGGGACCAGTGCCGCGCGGGGACCGGTTGCGCGCCGCCAGCCGAACGAAAATAGGATGGTTGACCGGGTTGCGCAGGTTGATGTCGCTGAAGGTCACGTCCTCCAGCACGCCCCCATCGATCGCGCCCAGTTGCAATCCCCGCGTATGTTCGCAGGTGCAACCAGAGATCAGGATATTGCGGAAGCCCGTGGCGGAATCGGTGCCGAGTTTGATCCGTCCCAGAACGCCGACGTCATCCACTGAACGATAGGGCGACGGGCGATAGCTGCCGCCGACCAGCGATCCCAAGTCATAGCCACTGGTCTTGCAACCGATGACGGTCACATCCTCGCAAAAGACCGGCTCGTTCAGCGCATAACTGCTTTTGAGGACGATCGCGTCGTCCTTGGGCGCGTTGACGATGCAGTTGTTGATCCGCACGTCGCGGCAACAATCAATGTCTATGCCGTCGCGATCGGTATCGACCGTCAGATTGTCGATCGTCACGTTGGTCGATCCCAGCACATAGCAGGCGAAATGCCCGCCCTGCAGGATGGTGAAGTCGCGCAGCAGCACATTGCGGCAGCGGCGCAGCGCCACCGCTTTATTGCCGCGCCCTTCATAAGCCATTTCGCGCGGGATCGCCCGGCGCGCGGCATCGGCGGACAGCCCCTGCTCCTTGGGCGACTTCCACCCGGCCATGCCGTGCCAGCGTGGGGTCGGCCCTTCGCGGTCCAGGCCGATGCCGTGGATCAGCCCGCGTCCCACGATCGCGACATCGGTGACGCCATCGCCATAGATCAGGGCGTTGTGGAAATGGGCGACGCCATAATCGACATATTGTTCGTCATACACGCCTTCGGGCAGGTCATAGCGGCCCTTGTGCCGGCGAGGATCGGCCGCCTCGATGATGCTGCCGGGCATCAGAAGCAGCGTGATGTAGCTTTTCAGGCGGATCGAGAAGCACAGATAATGGCCCGGCGGCACGACCACCGTCCCGCCCCCCGCCGCGCTGGCGGCCTCGATCGCGCGGTTGATGGAGTCGGAATCGATCGCGATGCCGTCACCGCGCGCGCCATGGTCGCGAACATTGTGGAAGCCGCTCAGCGAGCCGGTGGCGCGGACCGGCGATGCCGCCAGTGCGAAAGCCACGCCCAAACCCGCCGTCATGGCGCGACGGCTGAACATCGCGCGCTCTATCACGCTGCTCATGCTGCGATCCTCTCATTATGTTGTATGACGTATTACATAATGAGAGTGGTGTGCCAACCCTAAACCAGCGTAGAACTGTCCAACTCGTTGACGCTTTTCGCGCCGCTGAGCGCCATCGATAGCTTCATCCCCTGCGCAATCAGGTCCAGAAGATGGGTCACGCCCGGCTCCCCCTGCGCCGCCAGCGCGTAGATATAGGCGCGGCCCAGCAGAACGCCGCGCGCGCCCAAAGCCAGCATCCGCACCACGTCCAATCCGGTCCGCACCCCGCCATCCACCAGCACGGTCAAGTCGTCGCCCACCGCATCGGCGATGGCCGGCAGGGCGCGTGCAGTCGATAGCGCGCCGTCCAATTGCCGCCCGCCATGGTTGGACACGATAACGCCGTCCGCGCCGAAACGCACGGCATCGCGCGCATCGTCCGGGTCCAATATGCCCTTGACGATCATCTCGCCCTTCCATGCGTCGCGTATCCATTCCAGGTCGGCCCAGGTGATGGACGGATCGAAATTGGCGCCCAGCCAGCCGATATAATCGGCCAGATCGGTGGGCTGGCCGCGATAGGCGGAGACGTTGCCCAGGTCATGGGGCCGCCCTCGCAAACCCACGTCCCACGCCCAACCGGGCCGCCCCATCGCCTGAATCATCCGGCGCAGCGGCGCATGGGGGCCGCTCATCCCCGAATGGGCGTCGCGATAGCGCGCGCCGGGCAAAGGCATATCGACGGTGAAGACCAGCTTGGTCACGCCCAGCGCCTGCGCCCGCTCCAGCGCATGACGCATGAAGCCGCGATCCTTGAGCACATAAAGCTGGAACCAGACCGGCCTTCCGCAATCCTCGATCACTTCGGTCACCGAACAGACGCTGACGGTCGACAGGATATAGGGAATGGAGGCGCGACAGGCGGCGCGCGCCACCTGCAACTCGCCGCGCCGCCGCATCATGCCGCCCAGACCGATCGGGGCGAGCAGCAGCGGCATCGCCATCTTTTCGCCGAACAGCGTGGTTTCCAGGCTGAGCGCCGACACATCGCGCAGCACCCGCTGACGCAGCTTTATATCGGCCAGGTCGGCGCGATTGGCCGCCATCGTCTCTTCGCCAAAGGCGCCACCATCGACATAGTCGAACAGGAAGCACGGCAGCCGCCGTCGCGCCGCTTCGCGATAGTCGAGCGGAGAGGAAATAATCATGCTGCGGCCCTTGGCTGGCGGTTATGGTCGAGGGATAGTGTGAGATCAGCGCGGCCCGGCATTTCCGCCAATATATGCCGGGTCAGCCGCTCATAATGCTGCACGAAGCGGTCGAGTTGCGCGGCGTCCATCGCCCCGCTGGCCTTGCTGGCCCACAAAGCCTCCTCCTGCTGCCCGCGCCAGTCGCGCACTACGGCAAAGTCAGGCGCGGCGAGCAGGACCAGCCGGTCGATGCGGGCGAACAATTCGGCATAGATGCCCCAGAGCTGGCGGTTGACATGCCGCCGCCAGACCGCGTCCGGGTCTTCGCGCCGCTCCAGCGCATTGACCGGCGCGGCGAGCGCCGTTTCCGCCTGCGGCCGCGCACCGACGCACCAGCCCTCGAAGATCAGCAGATCGACCGGCCCGGCCGCTTCATCCTGCGCGAACGGTTCGTCCCGTCCCTTGTCGAAACGCGGCAGCAGCAGCGCCTCACCGCCCTTGGCCACATCCAGAATGGCGATGCCGCGCACTGCATCATGGGTGCCCGGCACCCCGCGCGTGCGAAAGAGCGGATGCACCGCTTGCGCCAGTCGCGCCCGCGCCGCGCCGCTCAGATAGAGGTCGTCTAGCGACAGGATCGCGGTCCGCCGTCCTTCCGCCTCCATCTGCGTTTGCAATCCGGCCGCGATCGTCGATTTGCCCGATCCCTGCGCGCCGCACAGGCCCAGGATCAGCGGCCGGTCGGTCGCCGCAAGCCATGTCCGCGTCGCCGCGGCGATCCGGTCAAGCGACGGGGTCATGCAGCGGCTCGCCGGCAAAGAAACGGTCGAGATTGTCCGCGACCTTCATCCCCATGGCGGTGCGCGCCTCGATCGTCGCACTGCCCAGATGCGGGAGCAGCACGACATTGCGCAGGGCAATCAGAGTGGGATGCACCTGCGGTTCGCTTTCATAGACGTCAAGCCCGGCGGCTGCGATCCGTTGCTCCGCCAGGGACTGCGCCAGCGCGGCTTCATCGACCAGCGATCCCCGCCCGGTATTTACCAGCACGCCATGGACCGGCATCCGCGCCAGCAACGCCGCATCGACCATGTGCCGCGTCTCCGCGCCGCCCGGCGCATGGAGCGACAGGACATCCGCCTGCTGCGCCAGCGCGCCAAGATCGGCAAAATAGGCATCGGCCGGCATATCGTCGGCTGGCCGCCGACTATGATAGGCGATGCGCATCCCGAAGGCCGCCGCACGCTTGGCCACTGCGCGCGCGATCCGGCCGAAGCCGACCAGCCCCAGCAGCTTGCCGTCGAGCGACTGGCCGATCATATGGGTCGGCCGCCAGCCGGCCCAGTCGCCGGCCCGCAACTCGCGCTCACCCTCGCTTGCCCGGCGCATCGCCATCAGCATCAGGGTCATGGCGATGTCGGCGGTCGCCTCCGTCAGCACATCGGGCGTGTTGGTGACGGCCAGCCCCGCTTCGCGCGCGGCGTCGAGATCGATATGCTCATAGCCCGCGCCATAATTGGCAATGATCCGCGCCCGGCGCCCTTGGGCCAGCACGATGTCGCGCGTCAGCCGATCGGTGACGGTCGGGCAGAGCGCATCATGATCGCGCATCGCCTGGGCCAGCGACGCCGCGTCCATCGGCCGGTCACTTTCGTTTAGGGTCACGTCATAGGACGCTATCAACCGTTGTTCGACCTCCTCCGGCCAGCGCCGGGTGAGAAGGATGCGGGGGCGCGCGCTCACAACAGGCCTCGCCGGGCCAGGTTGCGCATTAGCGCGCCGACGCCAAAGGTCCATGGTTCGACCCGATCGGTGGCCGTCACCCGATTCACCAAAGTCCCCAACTCATCACAGCCAATCCGCACCTCGTCTCCTTCCGCATGGGTGAAACCCCGTCCCGGCTCGCCCCGGTCCTGTGTTGGCGCGAAGAGCGTGCCGAGATAGAGGATGAGGCCATCGGGATAGGGATGATGGGCGTTCACCGCCTGCGCCGCAAGCTCTGCGGGGGAACGGCTGATCTGCGCCATCGCCGATCGCCCTTCCATGACGAAGCCGTCCCGACCATGGACGGACAGGGAGACGGTGATCGCCTCCACCGCCTTGAGGTCGAAGCCGCCGTCGAACAACCGCACGAAGGGGCCGACCGCCGCCGCGGCCATATTGTCCTTGGCCTTGCCCAGCAGCAGCGCAGAGCGCCCCTCGACATCGCGCAGATTGACGTCATTGCCCAGCGTCGCGCCGACAATCCGCCCGTCCGATGCGATCACCAGCACCACTTCGGGTTCTGGATTGTTCCAGACCGACGCGGGATGGACGCCGATGGCGCTGCCCGCGCCAACCGTCGCCATCGGCTGCGCCTTGGTGAAGATTTCGGCGTCGGGGCCGATGCCGACCTCCAGATATTGGCTCCATGCGCCTGCGTCGATCAGCGTCTGCTTGAGTTGCGCGGCCTGCGGCGACCCTGGCTTGAGGTCGCGCAGATCGTTACCGACCAGCGCGCGCACCTGCTCGCGAATCTGGACGGCGGCTTGCCGGTCGCCCCGCGCTTTCTCCTCGATCACCCGTTCCAGCATAGATGTGACGAAGGTCACGCCTGCCGCCTTCACGGCTTGCAGGTCGATGGGGGACAGCAGCCAGGGCTGCGTCGGATCGCGGCGCTCCGGCGGGGTGTTGGCGAGGATGTCGGCAAGGGAGCCGGCATCCTCGCCCTTCGCGTCGCGCAGCGCCTGCGCCGGGGAGGCGGCTTCGCACAGGTCGCGCGCGGTCGCGAAGCAGATGGAGATATCGGTCAGTCGATCGCCATCGACCCGCACCAGCGACGGCCCGTCGCGATCGGGCCGCCAGACGCGACCGAACAAGAGGGCTTGGGGATCGGTCGGCAGGATCGCGGCTGGGGTCAGGTCCATGGGTCAGCGCCGGTGGAAATCGGGCGCGCGCCGCTCGGCAAAGGCGGCGCGACCCTCGGCGGCGTCGGCTGTGGCGAAGCAGATCGCTTGCAGATCGCGCTCATAGTCGATCGCCTTGTCATAAGGCATCTGGTGCGCGGCGCGCAGGTTGAGCTTGGCGGTTTCCGCGGCGATCGGGGCGCGCTCCGCAATGGTGGCGGCGATAGCCTGCGCGCGCGCCAGCAACTGGTCGGGCGCGGTCACTTCGCTGATCAGCCCCCAAGCCAAGGCCTGCTCGGCGCTAACCATATCGCCGGTGTAGAGCATTAGCGCCGCGTTCGACATGCCGATCGAATGGGCCAGCCCCACCGCCATGCCGCCGCCGCCGATCCAGCCCAGCTTGATTTCCGGCGCGGCAAAGCGGGCGTTGCTCGACGCGATGCGGATGTCGCAGGCCATGGCGGTTTCCAGCCCCCCGCCCAGGGCATAGCCGTTGATCGCCGCGATTACCGGCTTGCGGCAGGCGCGCAGCGCATCGCAATAATCCTGCCGGTTGCGAAAGTCCCAGGGGGTCGCATAGGCGTCCAGCGTCGCAATATCGGAACCGGCCGAGAAAGCCTTCTTCCCCGCACCCGTCACGATCAGCACGCGCACCGCGTCGGAACTGTTGCACTCGCTGACCGAATCGACCAGCGCCGCCGCCATCTCCGGCGTCATCGCGTTGAGCTTTTCCGGGCGGTTGAGCGTGATAGTGGCGATGCGATCGGCGATGTCGAAGCGCAGTTGGGCGCTCATAGCTCGGTTCCTTTGCGATGATGGCGGTGGAAAGCCGCTTCGATAGTATCCAGCACCGGATCGGCAGGCTCGCCGTCGATCAGGGCGGCGCGGAGCCGGGCGGAGGCTTCGGTCTGAAAGGGAATGGCGCCATCATGGCGCGGACGCAGGCTGGCCGCCTCCAGCGTGGCGCGCGTCCCGCTGTAGAAGCCGCCCCAGCGGGCATCGACCTGCGGGTCGGCCCAGGCGGTGCGCAGCGAGGGCTGGCCGTCCTGCGCGGGAATGAAGTCGCGCTGGGCCTCCTCGCTCATCAGCCAAAGGAGGTGCGTTTTGAGCGCCGGGGTCATGGCGCAGCGTTTCGACACGGCGATGCCGGTGCCGCCCAGGATCGATCCGATGCCCGATGACCCGCGCGGCGCATCAGCGAAACTCACGCGCCCTGCGGCGGCATAATTCACATATCCGTAAATGAGCGGCACAAGGGCAATATCCTTACCCGCCGCCATCGCTTCGAGCAGCGCGATAGGATTGGACTCTACAAAAGCGCGGCTGGTCGCCCCTGTCAGCGCCGCCATGATCGCATAGGCGTCGCGGCCCGCCTGCCGATCGACAAATCCGTCTACCGGACGAACCGCGCCCAGTGCAGCAACGATCGATTGGAAGGAGAGGATGGCGTGCGGCCCGGCAAGCGACAGCGCGACGGGCTGGCTGGCGGCGAGTGCGATCACGGCATCCCAGGTCGAGGGTGGTATATCGATCCGGTCGCGGGCATGGGCCATGACCTGCGTCGCGGCGTCGAGCGGCAGCGCCCAATGCGCATCGGCATAACGATAACTGACGAGCGAACGGCCGATCGCCGCCCTCTCCAACTCCGCCAGCATGATGGCATCGAACAGGCTTTCCATCGGCAGCAGGCAGTCCTGCGCCACCGCTTCGCCGACATGCGGATGGTCGAGCACGATCAGGTCGTAGCGCGCGGCCAGATCGGCGATCGGCGCAGCTTCGAACCCCTCCAGCGCATGGCGGTCCCAGGCGATGGTCAGCCCCTGCTCCGGCGCGATATCGCGCGCCGCCGCCTCCAGCGCGCGATAGCCGCGCGGATGATCCCAGGTCAGGCCGCGATAATGGGGCAGGCTCATGCGTGCTGGCGCACCACGCCGGATTCGATCAGCTGCGCGATTTGCTCTTCGCTGCGACCGATTTCCCCCAGCACATCGCGGCTATGTTCGCCGACCAGCGGCGCGCCGCGGGTAATGGCGGACGGCGTCTTGGAGAAGCGGATGGGGAAGCCCGGCACCTTGACCCGGCCTTCGGTCGCATGGTCATATTCGACGAAAGTGCCGTTGTGCTGGATCTGTGGATCGTCGACCAAGTCGGCATAGCCATAGACCGGCCCGCACCAGATATCGACGGCGCGGAACGTCTCCAGCCAATAGGCGGTATCACGGGTGACGAGATGCGTCTTCACCTGGGCGAAGATGGCGTCGCGCTGGGTCCAGCCGTCCCGTTCTTCATCCAGTTCGGCAAAGAAGGGATCGTCCAGCACCTGCCCCAATGTTTTGAGCGACGCCATGGCCAGCGTCATATAGCCGTCGGCCGTCGCGAACACGCCATAGGGCGCGCGGATATAGCTGTGGGCGTGGGGTTCGGCAGAGCGCGTCTGCGCTTTGCCGCCAACGGTGAAGACCGACAATTCCTGCATCTGGAGGGTCGTTATGGCGTCGAGCATATTGACCTGCACCAGCTGCCCCTCCCCGGTCCGTTCGCGGTGGAAGAGCGCGGCGAGCGCGCCTTCGAAGGCGGTATAGGCGGTCACCGCATCGACCAGATATTGGCCGGCGGGCGATGGCGGCGCGCCTTCCGCCCCGGCCGACAGCATGGCGCCCGACATGCCCTGGAGCAGCAGATCCTGCCCCGGATAAAGGCGATAGGGTCCATCCTCGCCATAGCCGGACATGGACACATAGATGAGGCGCGGGTTGATCGCAGACAGGGTCGCATAATCGACGCCAAGCCGTTCGGCGACGCCGGGGCGGTAGTTCTGGAGGAAGATGTCGGCGTCCTTCACGAGGTCGAGCAGCACCGCCTTGCCTTCGGGCGATTTCAGATCGATCGCCAGCGACCGCTTGTTGCGGTTGAGCGAGAGGAAGGAGACGTTGATGCTGTTGCCGGTCGCGCCGCCGGCCGAGGCGTGGCGCTGCCATTCGCCGCTAGTCGGTTCGACCTTGACGACGTCGGCGCCCATATCGCCCAACCGCTGCGCCGCGAACGGCCCGGCCATGGCGATCGAGCAGTCGAGAACGCGAATATCCTTGAGAATGGTCATTGATGGTCCTTCAGGCCATGACCCAGCCGCCGTTGACGTGCAGCGTCTGGCCAGTGATGAAGCCCGCTTCCTCGGCGGCGAAAAAGGCGATGGCATAGGCGATATCGGCAGCGACGCCGCGGCGCTTGACCGCCTGCGCATCCAACACCATGCGGTTATAGCCTAGCGGATCGGGGTGGATTTTTTCTGCGTCGGTCGGGAAGGCGCCCGGTGCGATCGCGTTGACGGTGACCCCATGGGGGCCGAATTCGCGCGCCCAGGCGCGGGTCAGGCCGACCAGCGCACCCTTCGACGCGACATAGGGCGACAGGTTCGCCCAGCCGCCCGACAGGGTGATGCTGGCGATATTGATGATGCGCCCGAAGCCTCTGGCGCGCATCCCCGGCAGCGCCGCCTGCACCGCGACGATCCCGGCATCGACATTGATCCGCTGGACCAGTTGATGCTCCTCGATCGAAAAATCCTCGAACGGCTTGGACGGGTAGATGGCGGCATTGTTAATGACGATGTCGAAGCCGCCATGGTCGACAAGGAGCGTGTCGAGCGTTGCGCGAAAGCTGGCGAGGTCGGAGAGATCGGCGGTCGATACGACCAGTCGCCCCGGTCCCTTGCCTGCCGCCGCTTTGGTGAGCCGCGCCACCTTGGCCGGATCATTGTCGATCGCGATCACGGTCGCCCCGCCTTCGATCAGCAGCAGCGTCGTGTCGAGACCCAGGCCCCCGGCCGCGCCGGTGTAGAGGACCGTCCGACCCTTCATGCTGCGCCCCCGATCCGGGGATAGTCGCCGGAAGGCATGGGATAATCCTCGTCCGGCTGACGCTGGACACCCTCGATCCGGGCCACCGCCGCCACCACCGCACCGGCATCGGGCAGGACGCGCAGGATCGTGTCGTAGCGGCGTTCCTCGCCATGCTCCAGTTCGATCAGTTCGCCCCGGTCGCGTGCGAAATCCTTGCCTAGCACATGGTTGGTCGATGGTTCGATCCCCACCGCATAATGGCCGGCATGGAGATTCTGCCATTCGAACATGGCGGGAAATTGATCCTTGCGGGTGAGGACCGAGAAGCCGAAGCCCAGCGCTTCGTTGACTATGGCGACTTCGACGCGTCCATCTGCGTCGGGCGCCATGTCATGCTGCCACACCTGCTCATGGAAGTTGACGATCGGCGCTGGCAAAGTGCGATAGCCCACGCCCTGCGCCTGATAGTCATCGGCGTGGGCGGCCCACAGCACGTCGCGGATCGGCGCGACATAGCGCGCGCCCTCCGCCACGACCGGATGGCCGACATTGATATGATAACAGAACATATGCGGCGTGCGGTAGAAGCCATGATTGACCACGCGGTCGGTCAGGCGGATTTCATCACCGCCCAGATCGGCCTCGATCCGGCGGATGAGGTGCAAGTCCTCGCCAAACACCGTAGATTGGCGGACGATGCCTTCGGCCCAAAAGGTGCAGGCGTCGCCATCCCATTGCTCGCCATAGCCGGTGAGTTGCGCTGGGATGGTGCCGACCCGGCCGTGCAGCGAAGAAGACACCTTCTCGCGCGGGCCATAATGATAATGGCCGGCCGGATCGTCATGCATGAACAGGATATGGTCGAGGCCGCAGGTGATGTTGAGGCCGGACATGGAGCGGAACCAGCCAAGGCCGCCCTCGCCTTCATAGTCGTGCAGGCCAGGATGGCGGAAGCCCGATGGCGAATGCCAGCCGACCGCGCGCCCGGCATGGTCACATTCGGCGATGTCCATGGCGCGGTCCACCAGCACGGTGAAGGCAAGGCCAGAACCAGTGCGGAATTGCAGCATCCGCACGCCGCGCTCCACCCCGTCCGCCAAGGTCATCAATCGCACGCCTGCAAATTGCGATAGCGCGCCGGATCGTTCGGCGATGTGCCGTTTCGACACGTCGCCGCCATAAAGCCGGGCCATTTTAGCCTCTCCATCTTGTACGACGTATTATGAATATATAGGCTGTGTGCTACCGTCAACCGGGAGAATGACATTGGGTGAGATTGTGCGACGCTGCTTCGTGGTCGATCTGGTGGACGAACCGGAGTCGATCGCGCGTTACCGCGAGTGGCACAAACCCGGCGGCCCACCGCAGGCAGTGACCGATGCGATCCGCGCCGATGGCGTGACGGATTTGCAGATATGGATTGTAGGCGATCGGATCGTCATGCTCCTGGAGCAGGACAATGCTCTTGCGCCGAACGGCGCTGCCAAGGCGGCGCGGGACGCCGCCAACCCGGACGTGCAGGCCTGGGACGCGCTGATGCGGACATTTCAACGCCCCTTGCCCTTCGCGCCGGACATCACCTGGGCCGAAATGGAGCAGATTTACGGGCTGGATCAACAGCCCTGAGAAGCGCGCTAGGCCTGAGCGCGGGAACTGCGCCGCTTCGCCCAGGAGGATTCGATATGTTCGCGCATCGCGCGGCCGGCCGCCTCTGGATCGCCTGCGACGATCGCGTCGTGGACGCGCCGATGCGCCGCCTGGGTGTCCCGCACATGCGCGACGCTCAGCTTGCCGGCATAGCCATGCGTGTTGAGCGCCTTGCCCTGGATGCCGTCGATGATCGCCTTGCTCAGCCGGTCGCCCGATATGCGCATGATGATGTCGTGGAAATGCACATCCTCCAGCACATAAGCGGCCGGCATTTCCACCAGCCCTTCCAGCTTGTCGATCTGCGCCGTCAGTTCAGCGATGTTTTCAGACGTCGCATTCTTCGCTGCCTTGGCCGCCATCGACGCTTCCAGCGAAGAACGGATCTCGGAGAGATTATCGAGATAAGACAGGCCATCCTCCCGCCGGAACAGGGCGGCCAGGATCATCGGGTCCAGCAGGTTCCAGTCGCGCGAATCGCGCACGATCGTCCCGCGCCCCTGTTGCGATACCACCAGGCCCTTCTCGGTCAGTGCCGTCGTCGCTTCGCGCACCACGGTCCGACTGACGCCATATAGGTCGCACAGCATGTTTTCGGGCGGCAGCGCGGTGCCGGCAGGGTACATTTCGGTCACGATCGCATTGACCAGATCCTCGACCACCGCTTCGGCCAGGCGGGGACGCCGCCGCACCCTTTGCGTTGCCGCCAAAGCCCCGCCGGCCAGTCTATCCTGCATGTATCGTCACGCCCTTTGTCATGCCTGCGCCCTGCATGACGCTAATTTCCAGCGTGGACCCGATTGACAAGCGCCGTCAAGACTTGTCAAACGAGATAGATAATACATAATATGACTCAGAGCCGGCTAGACCGGAAGGGTAGAGGACATCCCGATGAGGATTACACGCCGATGAAGATTACAGGCTATCGCAGCCTTACCGCCTATCATGACTGGCGCCGCCCGGTCGGCGACGTCAACGGCGTCGTGGAAGCGGGCGTGACCGAAGTCCCGGTCCTGCTGCTGGAAACCGATGGCGGGCTGGCCGGCATCGGGCTTGGCCAGCATGGCGAGATCGGCCGGCTGTTCCCCGCGGTCGAGGGCGCAGACCCACGGGCGGTATCAAGCCTGTATGACTCCATGCTCGCCCATGTGTTCAAAAGCGGTCATGCCGGCGCCACCTTCGGAACGATAGCGGCAATCGACATGGCGCTTTGGGATTTGAAGGCGAAGATGGCCGAGGAGCCGCTGTGGCGCACTTTGGGCGCGGGCGACAGGTTTGTACCGGGCTATGCATCCGGCCTATGCTACGGCTTGGATGAGGCGGCGTTCGCCAGCCATTATGACGCCTGGGCCGATCGCGGGTTCACCGCAGCCAAGATCAAGGGCGGCCGCGATCTGGACCGCGACATCGCCCGACTGGAAACAGTGCGTGACATCCTGTCGCGCAACAGCAGTCGGCCTGCGCTGATGCTGGACGTCAACGAAGCGTGGAACTGCAAGCAGGCGATCCGGCACCTGACCGAGATCGAGAAGAAGATCGACCTGACCTGGATCGAGGAGCCGGTGCGTCGCTGGGACGCGGCGGGCCATGCCGCCATAGCGCGCGCCGTCAAAACGGCGGTGGCGACAGGCGAAAATCTCACCGGCCTGGAACAATATGCGCCCTTGTTCGATGCCTGCGCCGTGGACATCGTGCAGACCGGCAGCGTGTGGGGCATCACCCATTTCCACCGCGTCGCCATGGCGGCCCATGCCCGCGGGCTGCCTGTATCACCGGTCGCCTATAACGCCAATCCGGTCGCCCATGCCGCCGCCGCGGTGCCGAACATGATCGGCATCGAGGTGCAGGATTTCGCCTTTCCCACCGGCTTTGACGTCGATCAGCAAATTGCCGATGGCGGCATCGTGCTGGGTGACCGGCCCGGATTGGGCATCATCATCGACGAAGCGGCGATCGCGCGAAGCGTTGCGGGCAATGGCTGGAACGTGCGCGGCGGGCCGCATCGCCGACCGCGTAATGCCGGACTGCGCCTGGTCCCTGAGGGCGGGGCGGCCGACTGATGCACAGCATCCCCGTCCCTAGCGACGATGACTCGCCAGCCTGGGTGACCGGCGCAGCGCGCATCCGGCTGCAACTGTCGCTAATGGTCAATTTCTTCCTGCTGATGGCGCTCTACAGCGGCGTGTTGGGTGTGCTCCTGCCCAACCAGATCGCCGAACTGTCGCCTGGAGCCAAGGAGAACAATCTGGCGCTGCTGTTCGCCATTACCTCCGTTTTCTCGACCCTGGCGACGCCGATCGCAGGCGCCCTGTCGGATCGAACGCGCAGCCGCTGGGGCCGGCGCACGCCCTGGATCGCCATTGCATCGCTTATCGGCTCGCTCTGCCTGTTCGGCGTGTCGTTGATGACCAGTTTCTGGTCACTGATGATCCTCTGGGTCATGGCCGCCATCGCCTATAACGCCATGCAGCCGGCGATGACGACACTGATCGCCGATCGCTTCTCACCGGTATCGCGCGGTGGCGTATCGGGCGTCGTCGGCGCGGGCATGACCGCGGGGCTGACGGCGGGCACGGTGGTCGCCGGCTATCTGGCCGGGGAGCGGGTGCTGGCCTATGGCCTGTTCGCAGCCGCGATCGCCGCCTCGTGCCTCGCATTCGTCGCGCTCAATCGCGAGCCGCCGAGCGATGCGATGCCCCGACGTCCGATCCACTGGGGCAGTTTCTTCAAGAGCTTCTGGATCAGTCCGCGCGAACATCCCGATTTCGCCTGGGCCTTTGCCAGCCGCTTTACCATCTATATGGGCTATCAGGCGGTCGCCGCCTATCTTCTCTATATATTGCGCGACTATATCGGCCTGGCCGACGGCGCGTCGAACATCGCCATCGCCAATATGGCGCTGCTGACGCTGATATGCCTGGTCTTGTCCTCGTTGATCTCAGGCTGGCTGTCCGACCGGTGGCAACGCCGCAAGCCCTTCGTCGTTCTGGGAAGCCTCATCATGGGCGTGGCTATGACGGCCCCGCTGCTCGCGCCATCCATGACCGGCATGTGGATTTATGCCGGGGTGATCGGCATCGGCTACGGCATGTTCATGTCGATCGACATGGCGCTGATGACGCAGGTGCTGCCCAAAAGCGCTTTGGGTGACGAGGGCAAGGATCTGGGCGTGCTGACCACGGCGGTCAACATTCCCCAGATTCTCAGCCCGGTGATGGCCGCCATCCTGCTTGGCGTTTTCGACAATGACTATCGCGCGATCTTCATCGCGGCGCTGCTGTTCGTGTTCGGATCGGCGCTGTGCGTGCTGCCGATCCGCTCGGTGCGCTAAATTCATATTATGTATTACGTCATTTGACATATGCGATGCGGCGCGTCATAAACGCCAACAATAAACATAGGGAGAGTTGAAGATGACGAAGGTGGGTAAAGTCCGTCTCGCAAGCATGGCTGCGGCATCGGGGCTGGCGCTGACGATCGGCAGCGCAGCCTTTGCGCAGGCCGCGGCGGCGCCGCAGGCTAGCGATCCGGCAACGAGCGAAGACATCATCGTCACCGGCATCCGCGCCAGCCAGAAGGCGTCGATCGACATCAAGCGCGACTCGATCGGCGTGGTCGATTCGATCGTGGCGGAGGATCTGGGCAAGCTGCCCGACCAGAATGTCGCCGAATCCCTGCAGCGCGTCGCCGGCGTGACGATCGAGCGGAACCGCGGCGAGGGCCGCTACATCACCGTCCGCGGCTTCGGACCCAAGTTCAACGCCGTCACCGTCAACGGCCGCACGCTCGCCACCGACAATAATGGCCGCGAATTTTCCTTCGACGTGCTGCCGTCCGAAATCATCGCGGGCGCCGACGTATATAAATCGCCCCAGGCGAACCTGAACGGGTCATCGATCGGCGCGACCGTGGACGTTCATACGCTGCGGCCGATCGACCAGAAGGAGCAGTTCGCGTTCAGCGGATCAGCCGGACAGATGTGGGCCGAGCTGGCCGACAAGTTCAACCCGGAAGTCTCCGGCGTCGCGTCCTGGCGCAATGCCGACCGAACCTTCGGTATTTCGCTGTCGGGCGTCTATACCAAGCGAAAGACGCGCAACGACGAATTCACGATCGGGGCGGGCCATGTCCGTCGGTCGAGCGGCGATTCCTATTATCGCGCCAATGGCGTCAACGGCGGCCGCATCGGGCCGGATGTGGCACCCTTCGCCAATGTCTCCATGCCGTCCAACCTGTCACCCTTCTTCTTCGAACGCGGGCTGGAGCGCTATGGCTTTTCCGGCGCATTGCAGGTCCGCCCCACCGACACGCTGACCGTTACGCTGGACGGGCTCTATTCCAAGGCGAAGTTCACCGAGCAGCAGACGGGGCTGGCCTATGATTTTTCCGGTGGCACGTTGGTCGAACAGGTGGTCGAGGATGGCGAGGCGGTCTATCAGCGCTACCAGGGCGGCTTTGTCGATCAGATCCTGCAATATGACCAGCGCAACGTCACGACCGACCAGTTCGGCGTCAATGTCGAATGGAAGCCGGTCGATAACTTCAAGCTGAAGCTGGACGCTTCCCGCTCCAAGGCGGAACGGCGGGGCAAGGAGAATAACCTTTTCACTACCATCCGCCGCAAGAATATCGACCTGTGGTTCGACCGTCGCGGTGATAGCCCGATCTATGATTATGGCTTCACCAGCCCCACCTATCCCAATGCCGCGACCAATCCGCAGGGAATCACCGCCCATTATTATATCTGGGGCGGTGGCACCGACGTCGACGATAAGATCAATGAATATCGCGCCGATACCGAATGGAAGGCGACATCGAACCTGACGCTGTTCACCGGCGGCATGATCGCGAACCGCAACAAGCGGCTGACATCGGATGAGATGCCCTTTGGCGAACAATGCGCCTATTGCGGCTCCGATCGCGTGCTGCCGACATCCTTGTTCAGTTCGACCAACCGCAATTTCTTCCAGGGCGCGGGGCCGGACAATATTATCCGCGACTGGGTGATCTACAATCCGCAGCAACTGGTCGGCGTGATCGACCAGTTTGCGACGCAAGATGGCAAGGCGTTCAACCCCGCGGTCTTCTCGCCGTCGGCCTCGTCAGTGATCGATGAGAAGGTGAAGATCGGCTATGTCATGGCCAATTTCGAAACGACGTTGGGATCCATGCCGCTGACGATCAATGCCGGCCTGCGCTACGAAAATACCGACTATACCTCGTCCGGCGCATCCCGCACGATCCTGAGCGCCAAGCCCCGCGTGGACGCCAACGGCAACCCCACCGGCCAGAACGACATCGTGGTATCCGGCGTGGTCCCGGTCAGCTTCCGTGGCAAATATGACGATTGGCTGCCGTCGCTGAATATCAAGCTGGAGGCGGCCGATGACCTGATCCTGCGCCTGTCCGCATCGAAGGTGATGACCCGCCCGACCCTGACCGACCTGTCGCCGCGTCAATCGATCCAGACCAATCCGGGCAATGAAACGATCAGCCGCGGCAACCCGGATTTGCAGCCGTTCCGCGCCAAGCAGATCGAGGCCGGGGTCGAATGGTATTTCGCCGACTCCTCGCTGCTGTCCTTCGCTGCTTTCTATAAGAAGATCGACTCCTTCGTGGCCCTCTTCACCACGCCCCAGACGGTCGATCAGGTGACGTTCCAAGTGACGGTGCCGGGCAATGGCAAGGGCGCGACGGTCAAGGGCTTTGAAGTCGGTTACCGCCAGGCCTTCACCACCCTGCCCGCGCCGTTCGATGGTCTGGGCGTGCAGACCAGCTTCAACTATACCCAGTCCAACGCCAACTACACCAATGCGGTCGCCAATGTTTCCTATGGTTTGGAAGGCTTGTCTAAATATAGCTATAGTCTGGTGGGCTTCTACGAAAAATATGGCGTGCAGGCGCGGGTTGCCTATACCTGGCGCGACAAGTTCCTGCAGGTGGCGGTGGGCCGCAATGGCGAGCCGGAATATTTCGACGCCTATGGCCAACTCGATGCCGGTCTGTCCTATGAGGTAACGCCGAACTTCACCGTGTTCGCAGACGCGCTCAACCTCAACGACGCCAAGGAGTTCATCTACTCCGTCAGCGCGGATCGGACGAAGGAATATCGTAAGACCGGTCGCCGCCTTTCCGGGGGCGTCAGGGTTCGTTTCTGATCTTTCAGGGCGGGGCTTGGGCCTCGCCCCATTTTACAGGTGGGAACGGTCATTGATGAAGCTAGGGTTGATCGCGGCGCTGTGCGTTCTGGCGCTGGCGGCGTTGCCGACTACGGCCGCGCCCAGCCGCAACAGTAAGGCGGACCATAGCCTTCCCCGCTCCCGCGTCATCGTACTGACCGATGTCGGGTCGGACCCCGACGACATGGAGTCGATGGTCCGATTTCTACTCTACGCCAATGCTTTCGACATAGAGGCGTTAGTGCCATCAACCTCACGGCACCTGAAGGATAGCGTCCATCCCGAACAGATATTGCGCCGTATCGACGCCTATGCGCAGGTGCTGCCCAATCTCAAGGTCCATGCCGATGGTTGGCCGAGCGCCGACGCACTGCGCGCCGCGGTCAAGCCGGGCCGCCCGGAATATGGCATGGCGGGCGTCGGTGCGGGCAAGGATACGGCCGGTTCAGAAGCGATTATCGCCGCAGTCGACAAACCGGATGCTCGTCCGGTCTGGATCACGATCTGGGGCGGCGCGGTCGATCTGGCGCAGGCATTGTGGAAGGTCCGCGAAACCCGCACGCCCGACGATGTGGCCAAGTTCGTTGCGAAGCTGCGCGTCTATTCCATTTCCGATCAGGACAATGCCGGTCCCTGGGTCCGGCGCATGTTCCCCGACCTGTTCTGGATCGTCAGCCTGACCGCGCACCGCCATTATAATCTGTCCACATGGGGCGGGATATCGGGCGACCGCATGTACTATTTCGACGGACCGGATTTCACCACCGTATCGAAGGAATGGCTGCGCGAAAATGTGCAGATCGGGCCGCTGGGGTCGCTCTATCCCGATTATCAGTTCATCATGGAAGGCGACACGCCCAGTTTCCTGTATCTGGTCCCCAATGGTCTGGGCCACCCCGAACATCCTGACTATGGCAGTTGGGGCGGCCGTTACGGCAAAGTGTCTGAGTGGGACGGGATCTGGACCGACACCAGCGATCTGGTGATCGGCGCGGACCGCAGAACCCGTCAGACCAACAAGGCGACCATCTGGCGCTGGCGCGAGGCGTTCCAGCATGATTTCGCCGCGCGCATCCAATGGTCGCTTCAGGCACATTATAAGGGGGCCAATCACACTCCGCAGTTGGTGCTTAACGGCACCGCGGGGAATGCGCCGGTCGAGATGACCGCCAAAGCCGGTAACATCGTGCATCTGTCCGCCGCCGGATCGCGCGATCCCGATGGCGACCAGGTCGTTTATAGCTGGTGGCAATATCGCGAAGCCGAAGCGGTCAATCGCAACCCCCGCATCGAATTGCAGCGCGGCGACCCGCTAGATACCCGTTTTGTTGCGCCGCCGGTCGAGGAAGAGACGCGCTTCCACGTTATTCTGGAGGCGCAGGACGTGGGCAAGCCTGCGCTGACCAGTTATCGGCGCGCCATCGTCACTGTCACACCCTGACCGTCATCCAACTGTTTGCTTGGTGCTGCCGCAATTTTGTGGCGGCACCCCTTGTCATGCATGGTCTCGCCGGTTCAGATCTCGCACTGATAGAATTTCGTATCTATGAATATTTCATCTATGCGAATTTAGCCTGATGCGTTAGGAGGAGTCGGGAGAGGCAAGGTTGAAGGGGATAGGATATGCCGGTCATTCATCCGAACTGGGAACGGCCACCCGTCAACATGGTCGATGGCTATTCGCTGGAAATGACGGCGAAGGACGTAGAATCGCTGCGTGAGGCAGCCCCGTCCATCGCGCCGGAGACGCCCGTTGCGGTCACCTTTCTGCCCGGCGAGGATTTCGCCGCCCGGATCGCGGCGACCAAGCTGGTCCGCAGCCTGGGCTTTGAACCGATGCCGCATTTCTCCGCGCGCCGGATCACATCAACGACCGAGTTTGAGGATTATCTGGCGGCGGCCGTCGCCGAAGCTGACGTGCGGCGCTGTTTCGTGATCGCGGGCGACCCGTCCGAACCCGAAGGCCCCTATGCCGACAGCAGCGCCCTGATCGCTAGCGGCGCGTTCGAACGCGCGGGCATCCGCGCCATCGGCATTGGCGGCCATCCCGAAGGGCATCCCAACATGACGCCGGACCAATGCTGGTCGGTCCTGCTCGACAAATGCGCCGAGATCGAAAGGCGCGGCATGGCGCCGCTGATCGTGACGCAATTCGTGTTCGACGCCGATGCGGTCCTGTCCTGGCTGTCCGAATTACGTGCCAAGGGCATCAACGCCCCGGTGCGCATCGGCGTGCCCGGTCCCGCGGGCATCAAGACGCTGATGCGCTTTGCCGCCCGCTGTGGCGTCGGCGCGTCCGCTTCCGTGCTCGCAAAATATGGTATTTCGATTACGAAGCTGCTCGGCACTGCCGGTCCCGACAAGCTGGTCGAGACATTCGAACGGTCGCTGGGCGAGGAGCATGGGCGCGTAAGACTGCATTTTTACCCCTTTGGCGGCCTGGAAAAGACGGTCGCCTGGATCAACGACTATGCCCGCGCGCATTGACGCAGACGGACAAGTGGGAGGATTGACGTGACGACTATCTATACGCTGCGATTGCAATGCGACGACAAGCCAGGCCTGGTGGCGAAGGTCGCCGGCTATCTGGCCGCCCATGGCTGCAACATCGTCGATGCCCAGCAGTTCGACGATGCGATGAACAACACCTTCTTCATGCGTGTCGCGTTCAAGCCTGGCGCGGGTGAGACGCTGGACGCGCTGCGCGACGGTTTCGCTCCGATCGCCGCCGAAGCGGGCATGGACTGGTCGATGGCGGACCAGGCCACGCCCAAGAAGGTCGTGCTGATGGTGTCCAAATGGGATCATTGCCTGGGCGACCTGCTCTATCGCCAGCGGATCGGCGAATTGCCGATGGATGTGGTGGGGATCATCTCCAACCATCCGCGCGAAGTGCTGCACACCTCGCTGATCGGCGACATGCCCTTTTTCCACTTCCCGGTGACCAAGGACACAAAATCCGCCCAGGAAGCGCAGATCAAGCAGGTCGTGACCGACACCGGCGCGGACCTGGTGGTGCTGGCGCGCTATATGCAGATTTTGAGCGACGATCTGGCCGGGTTCCTGTCGGGGCGCTGCATCAACATTCATCACAGTTTCCTGCCCGGCTTCAAGGGCGCCAAGCCCTATCACCAGGCCTATGAGCGCGGCGTCAAGATGATCGGTGCGACCGCCCATTATGTGACCGCCGATCTCGACGAAGGCCCCATCATTCATCAGGATGTCGAGATGATCGGCCATGCCGACGTGCCCGACGAACTGGTCCGTCGCGGCCGCGACATCGAACGGCGGGTGCTGGCGGAAGGCGTGCGGCTGCATCTGCAGGACCGGGTGTTCATGAACAAGGCGCGCACCGTCGTCTTCCGGGGCTGAACCATGAGTGCCATCATCGATGGGCGGGCGATGGCGCGCGCGCTGTCGGAACGGACGGCGCAGGACGTCGCGCAGTTGAAGGCAGGCGGGATCGATCCGACACTAGCGGTCGTGCTGGTGGGCGCCGATCCCGCCAGCGATATGTATGTGCGGCGCAAGATCAGCGAATGTCGCAGGGTCGGCATGGGATCGATCGAGCGGCGCATGGATGCGGATTGCGGTGAGCAGGCCTTGCTCGACCTGATCGATACGCTGAACGGTGATCCGGCGGTGCATGGCATATTGGTCCAGCTGCCACTGCCGCCGGACATTGAGGCCGGGCGAGTGCTGGATAGCATTGCGCCGGCCAAGGACGTCGATGGCTTCCATCCCGTCAATGTCGGTCGACTATCGACCGGGTCGCAGGGGCTGGTGCCCTGCACGCCGCTCGGCATCATGATGCTGCTCGACAGCGTGATCGAGGATTATCGGGGCCTCAACGTCGTGGTGATCGGCAAGTCCAACATCGTGGGCAAGCCGGTGGCGATGCTGCTGCTGGAGCGGGAGGCGACGGTGACGGTGACGCATATCGAAACGCGCAACCTGCCCGATATCGCCCGCGCCGCCGACGTGATCGTGGCGGCGGCGGGCGCACCGCATCTGGTGCGCGGCTATTGGGTCAAGCCTGGCGCGGTCGTCATCGACGTCGGCATCACGCGGGTCGTGGACCATGATGGGGCCAGCCGGATCGTGGGCGATTGCGCCACCCATGAACTGGACCATGCCAAGGCGGTGACGCCGGTGCCGGGCGGGGTCGGGCCGATGACCATCGCCTGCCTGTTGAGCAATACGGTGTTGGCCGCACAGAGGAGCATCGCCTGATATGGCATCCGTCACGACCAAGGTCCGGGTCAAGGACCTGCCGCTGCTGGCCGATATCGGCATCAACCCTGATGAGATCGGCCGTCGCCAGCCGCTGGTCATCACCGTCCAGCTGCTGCTCGACGGCGGGGCGGTCGAGGGGATCGGCGAGACGATCGATTATCGCCGGATCGTGCGCGCGGCCGAAGCGCTGTCGGAAGTGCATATCCCGCTGATCGAGACGTTTGCCCATCGGTTGGGTGAGGCATGTCTGAGTTGGCCCGGCGTGGTCGAGGCCTGCGTCAATGTCGATAAGCCCTTTGCCCTGACGCGCGGGCTGGCCGGGGTGGAGGTTGTCGTTCGCAAGACATAGAGCGACATGACTTTATCTTGACCCGTTCGCTTCGAGCGCAGTCGAGAAGCCGATAGCGCCGTGCCTATGTTTCTCGACTTCGCTCGAAACGAACGGAAATCGCTTTCAGATATGACACGTCATCAGACGTCAGATATCTGCCGCGCGGTCCAGAAGCTGCTGCGCTTGTTTGAGGTGCGGCCGGTCGATCATCTTCCCATCCAGCTTCAGCGCGCCTGCGCCTGGATGGGCGTAGAAAGCGGCGACGATCGCGCGGGCATGGGCCAGTTCTTCGGGCGTCGGGGTGAAGCCCGTGTTGATCGTGGCGACCTGGGCCGGGTGGATCGCCATCATGCCGGTGAAGCCATCGCGGCGCGCGCGGGCGACATAATCGGCCAGGGCGTCGGGCGCGTCGATGCGGGGAAAGACGGTTTCGATCGCAGGCGTGTGGGCGGCATGGGCGGCAAAAAGGGTGAGCGAGCGGACCATTTCATAAGGCGGGGTGTAGCGGCCGTCATCTTCCCGCGAGGTCGTCGCGCCGATCGCGGCGGGCAGGTCTTCCGCGCCCCAGGTGAGGCCGGCGAGACGGTCGGACACAGCGGCATAGCTGCCCAGCTGGAAGATCGCGGCGGGTGTTTCGGTGGCGATGGGGAGGATCGGCGGCGAGTTCTCGCCGATCAGAGCCAGCAGCGCGGCGACACTGGCCGCGCCTTCCGCTTTGGGCAGGACGATGCCGTCTGGGCGGCCGGGCAGGACCGCGGCTAGGTCAGCGAGGGTCTGGTCGCCATCGAGCGGATTGATGCGCACGAAGCTGGGGATGGTTCGGTATTCCGCCAGCCAGGCCGCGACTGCCGCGCGGGCCTCCCCCTTGCGTTCCGGCGCGACCGAATCCTCCAGGTCGAGGATCAGCGCGTCGGCACCGCTGGCGGCGGCCTTGACGAAGCGGTCAGGCCGGTCGCCCGGCACGAAAAGGAGCGAGCGGAGCTTCATGCGTCGGACCGTTTGAGCAACGCCATCCGCAGGCATTGGCAGACGATCTGGTCACGCTGGTTAAGCAGGCGGTGGGTGAAGGTGACGATGCCCGCGCCGGGGCGGGATCGGCTGGGCTTGAGGTCGGTCACTTCACTTTCGCAGCGCATCGTGTCGCCGATGAACACCGGATGGGGCATGACCAGCTTGTCATATCCCAGATTGGCGACCAGCGTGCCGAGCGTCGTGTCGCCCACCGACAGGCCGATCATCAGCGCAAAGGTGAAGGTGCCGTTGACGAGGATCTGGCCGAACTCGCTGGCTTTGGCCGCTTCGACGTCGAGATGGAGCGGCTGGGGATTGTGGGTCATCGTCGTGAAGAGGAGATTGTCCGTTTCCGTCACGGTGCGGCGGATGTCATGGGCGATCGTGTCGCCGATGGTCCACTGGTCGAAATATCTGCCCGCCATGATAGAGTCCCTTAGTTTCGCATATTTCCCGCCGATTTCGACATTTCATGTCAAGAGTAGGAAATTTTTATAAAGTCTGTCGGTCAGCAGCCCAAACCAGCGACGCGCCAGTCTAGAACAGCTGCCCACTTGTAGGACAGGGTCATTCGTCCTGAACGATCTGGACAAGCCGCGCGCCTTCACTGACCTGCCCACCTTCGGCTGCGTTGAGTTCCGCTACTATCCCGTCGAAGGGCGCGACGAGGCTATGTTCCATCTTCATCGCTTCCAATGTCAGCAGCTTCTGCCCTTTGGTCACGGCCTCGCCGGCCGCGACTGTAACGGCGATGATGCGGCCAGGCATGGGGGAGAGGATTGCGCCGTCGGAAGCCGCCGTGCCTCCTGCGCCATCATAGCGGCAAGCCGCGATGACGAAGCTGGCCCCATCTTCAAAATAGGTGGTTTCGCGGCCATCACTGACACTTGTTCGCGCATAATCATTCCACAACGCTTTTTCGCCCACCGAAATGTCGGTAGCGGCCCCGTCCACCAGCAGGCGCACCAAGGGATTTGCAGGCGCATTCAGACGAAAGCCGAAACAGGTTTTTGTCAGTTCATATTTCGCGCTTCCATATGAACTGGGCATATGGGCGCTACTAAAAGCAAGATCGTCAGCCGCATATTGCAGGAGGGCTTTGGACGGCACAGGCGGTGCGCAAAGCGTGTCAATCTTGTCGCCAATAAAAGCCGTTGTCACTGTGCCAGCTTCGAAATCTGGTTCCGCCAGCAACCGCCGAAGAAACCAGGCATTCGTCTTAACAGGCTCGCATTCGACAGCCGCACAGGCAGTTTGAAGGTCGGTGAGCGCTTCGCGTCTGTCTGTGCCCCAGCTAACGATCTTGGCGATCATCGGATCGTAGAAGGGCGAGATGACATCGCCCTCCTCCACGCCGGTTTCGATACGCTCGTTCGAAGGCAATGTCAGATGATCGAGCCGCCCGGTCGAGGGCATAAAACCGGTGGCAGGATTTTCGGCATAAAGCCGCGCTTCCATGGCCCAGCCATTGATCGACAGTTCATGCTGCTTTTTCGGCAGCGGTTCGCCCGATGCGACGCGCAATTGCCATTCGACCAGATCGACGCCGGTGATCTCCTCGGTTACCGGATGTTCGACCTGGAGCCGCGTGTTCATTTCCATGAACCAGATGCGGTCCGCGCGCAGGCCTTCAGACCCGTCGGCGATGAATTCGATCGTGCCGGCGCCGACATAGTCGACCGCCTTGGCGGCGCGGACGGCGGCGTCGCAGATGGCGGCGCGGGTGGCTTCGTCCATCCCCGGCGCGGGGGCTTCCTCGATCACTTTCTGGTGGCGACGCTGGAGCGAGCAGTCGCGTTCGAACAGGTGGACGACATTACCGTGGGTGTCGCCGAACACCTGGACTTCGATATGGCGCGGGTTGGTGATCCACTTTTCCAGCAGCACGCTGTCGTTGCCGAAGCTGGACGCGGCTTCGCGGCGGCATGAGGCCAGCGCGTCGGCGAAGTCGGCGGGGATGTCCACCTTGCGCATCCCCTTGCCGCCGCCGCCGGCGACCGCCTTGATGAGGATGGGGTAGCCGATGGCGTCGGCTTCGGCGGAGAGGCGTTCGAGGCTCTGGTCGTCGCCCAGATAGCCGGGCGTGGTGGGCACGCCGGCTGCCTGCATGAGGGTCTTCGCGGCGTCCTTGAGGCCCATGGCGGTGATGCTGGACGGGTTGGGGCCGACCCAGATGAGGCCGGCGTCGATCACCGATTGGGCGAAGGCGGCGTTTTCGGAGAGGAAGCCGTAGCCCGGATGGATTGCCTGCGCACCGGTGGCGTGGGCGGCGGCAATGATCTTTTCACCGACAAGGTAGCTTTCGCGCGCAGGGGACGGGCCGATATGGACGGCTTCGTCAGCATCGCGGACATGGAGGGCGTTCGCGTCCGCGTCCGAATAGACCGCGACAGTGCGGATGCCCATCGCCCGTGCAGTGCGGATGATGCGGCAGGCGATTTCGCCGCGATTGGCGATGAGGAGGGATTGGATCATCCGCATCACATCCTGAAAATGCCGAACTGCGCGCGGTCGGGGACCGGGGCGTTCAGCGTGGCGGCGAAGGCGAGACCGAGGACGTCGCGGGTCTGGGCGGGGTCAATGACGCCGTCGTCCCACAGGCGCGCCGTCGCGTAATAGGGGTTGCCTTCTTCTTCGAAGCGCTGGCGGATCGGGGCTTTGAAGGCTTCGGCTTCGTCCGGGGTCCATTGGCTCGCGTCGCGATGGACGGTGGCCAGCACGGATGCGGCCTGCTCGCCGCCCATCACGCTGATGCGGGCATTGGGCCAGGTGAAAAGGAACCGCGGGCCATAGGCTCTGCCGCACATGCCGTAATTACCTGCGCCGAAGCTGCCGCCGATCAGGACGGTGATCTTGGGCACCTGCGCGGTGGCGACGGCGGTGACGAGTTTCGCGCCGTTTTTCGCTATCCCCTCCGCCTCATATTTGCCGCCGACCATGAAGCCCGAGATATTCTGGAGGAAGAGTAGCGGGATACGGCGCTGGCAGGCGAGTTCGATGAAGTGCGCGCCTTTTAGGGCGCTTTCGCTGAAGAGGACGCCATTATTCGCCAGGATCGCGACCGGCATCCCCCAGATATGGGCGAAACCGCAGACCAGCGTGGTGCCGTAGAGCGCTTTGAACTCGTGGAACTCGCTGCCGTCGACAAGGCGGGCGATGATTTCGCGCACGTCATAGGGCGCGCGAACGTCGTCCGGGATGATGCCGTAGAGGTCGGTGGCGTCGAATTTCGGCGGGCGGGGATCGCGCAGGTTGAGGTCGGGCTGGCGATCGGGCTGGAGGGTGGAGACGATGTCGCGGACGATGGTGAGGGCATGGTCGTCACTTGTCGCGACATGATCGACCACGCCCGACTTGCGGCCGTGCAGGTCGCCGCCGCCCAGATCCTCGGCGCTGATTACTTCGCCCGTCGCCGCCTGCACCAGCGGCGGGCCGGCGAGGAAGATGGTGCCCTGGTTGCGGACGATCACGGTTTCGTCGGACATGGCAGGGACATAGGCGCCGCCTGCGGTGCAGCTGCCCATGACGCAGGCGATCTGGGGGATGCCGCGCGCGGACAGGTTCGCCTGATTATAGAAGATGCGGCCGAAATGGTCGCGGTCGGGAAAGACCTCCGCCTGGTTGGGCAGGTTCGCGCCGCCGCTGTCGACCAGATAGATGCAGGGGAGATTATTTTCGAGCGCGATTTCCTGCGCGCGCAGATGCTTTTTGACGGTCAGGGGGTAATAGGTGCCGCCCTTCACCGTGGCGTCGTTGCAGCCGATCATCACCTGACGGCCGGAGACGCGGCCGATGCCGGCGATGAGGCCCGCGCCGGGGACTTCGTCGCCATAAAGGCCGTTGGCGGCGAGCTGGCCGATTTCGAGGAAGGGTGAGCCGGGGTCGAGCAGCCGTTCGACGCGGTCGCGGGGGAGGAGTTTGCCGCGGGCAACGTGCTTGTCGCGGGCGGAGGCGGAGCCGCCCTGGGCGGCGGTGGCGACTTTGGCGCGCAGGTCTTCGGCGAGCGCGCGGTTGTGCGCGGTGTTGGCGCGGAAGGCTTCGCTGTCGGCGGCCAGCTTGGTGTCGAGGATGGGGGCGGTCATGCGCCGATCAACTCGCGGCCGATGAGCATCCGGCGGATTTCGTTGGTGCCGGCGCCAATGTCCAGCAGCTTGGCGTCGCGCATATAGCGTTCGACCGGCCAGTCCTTCGTATAACCCGCGCCGCCCAACGCCTGCACAGCCTCCAGCGCCACCTTCATAGCGTTTTCCGACGCTAGCAGGATTGCGCCCGCCGCGTCGAAGCGCGTCGTCTTGCCCGAATCGCAGGCCCTGGCGACGGCATAGACATAGGCGCGGGCCGAGTTGAGCGCGACATACATGTCGGCGACTTTGGCCTGCATCAGCTGGAAGGCGCCGATGGGGCGCCCGAATTGCTGGCGCTCACGGACATAGGGTATGACGGTGTCGAGGCAGGCCTGCATGATGCCAAGCTGGATGCCCGCTAGCACTGTGCGTTCATAGTCGAGGCCCGACATCAATATGCCGACGCCGCCGTTGAGCGGACCCATGATATTCTCCTCCGGCACTTCGCAATCGTCGAACACCAGTTCGGCGGTGGGGGAGCCGCGCATCCCCATCTTGTCGATCTTCTGACCGATGGAGAAGCCCTTCATGTCCTTTTCTATCAGGAAGGTGGTGATGCCTTTGGAACCCTCCCCGGTCTTGGCATAGACGACGAGCGTATCGGCATAAGTCGCATTGGTGATCCAATATTTCGTGCCGTTGAGGACGTAGCGATCTCCCTGCTTTTCGGCTTTCAACTTCATCGAGACGACATCGGAGCCGGCGCCCGCTTCTGACATGGCGAGGGAGCCGACATGCTCGCCGGAGATGAGCTTGGGGAGATATTTCGCCTTTTGCGCGTCATTGCCCCAGCGGCGGATCTGGTTGACGCACAGGTTGGAGTGGGCGCCATAGCTGAGGCCTATAGAGGCGGAGGCGCGGGCGACTTCCTCCTGCGCGACGACATGTTCGAGATAGCCCAGGCCCAGGCCGCCCCATTGTTCCTCGACCGTGATGCCGTGCAGGCCAAGGTCGCCCATGGCAGGCCATAATTCGCGCGGAAACCAATCCTTCGCGTCGATTTCGGCGGCGATCGGGGCGATGCGGTCGGCGCAGAAACGGGCCGCGCTGTCGCGGATCATGTCGGCATTGTCGCCCAGCGCAAAATCGAAATCGGTCATTGCGTCTCTCTCCTATGGCCCGATCATAGCGCAGTCCGATGCAGCTGGAAAATTGACAGTGGCATATCAGTGTATAGATGGAAACTATGATCGAACGCTATCTTCTCCGCTATTTCCTGGCGGTGGTGGACCAGGGCAATTTTTCGCGCGCGGCGGTGCATTGCAACGTGTCGCAACCCACTTTGTCGGCGGGGATCGCCAAGCTGGAGAATGCGTTGCAACGGCAACTGTTCAGCCGGACGAACCAGCGTGTGCAATTGACCGAGTCCGGCACGCGATTCCTGACCCATGCCCGGCGGATCGAGCGAGAGTTCAATATCGCGCTGGGGGCGATGGCCGATACCGCGCAGGAACGGCCGGTGCGGGTCGGGGTGCTGAGCAGCATTGCGGGCGCCCTGGTGGCGCGGGCGGCGCGGGCCTATCGCGCGGGCGGCGGCGGGCCGGTGGAGATCGCCTTCGCCAGCGAGCGGGAATTGACCGCGATGCTGGCGCGCGATCGGCTGGATGCGGCCTTCACTCTGTTGCGGCCGGGCGCGCAGCCGCTGGCGCAGCAGGTGGTGGGTGAGGAAGGCTATGCGATGGTGATGGCCACCGATCATCCGCTGGCCGGGCGGGCGCAGATCGACGCGGACGACCTGCGTGACGAGACGATGATCGTGCGACGGCATTGCGAATTGCTGTCGCAGACCAGCCGGCACTTTCTGGAGCGCGGGGTGCGGCCGCATTTTTCGCTGCGCACAACCAATGACGAGCGGGCGTTGCAGATGGTGGGCGCAGGCATGGGGGTGACGGTGATGCCCGACTGCTATCGCAGCACCGATGTGGTGCATGTGCCGATGGCCGGATTCGACCATCGGCGGACCTTAGGTTTCGTGCTGGCGGATGAGGGGGTGGCGGAGCATGGGCTGTTGCAGGCGCTGGCGGCGGCGTTCGGGGAACGGGCGTGACAGGCTGTGCCGATCGGCAGTTGATGGGGCATTGGCCTATAGGAACTGGAAGGATGGCGCCGGCTTGCCTATGACGGGCAGGATTTTCCTTTCCGAGGCGCGGTCCATCATGTCTTCCCTTCTCATGTCCCCAGGCACCATCCTATGAGCGCCCTGCCCTATCTGGCCGGTGTCGAACTGGGCGGGACCAAGATGTTCGTGCTGCGGGCGCGGGGGCGGGAGATTGTCGAGCGGGTATCGATCGCGACCACGACGCCCGCCGAGACGCTGGGCGCGGGGGCGGCGTTGCTGCGGCGCTGGCATGAGGACGAACCGTTCGCGGCGCTGGGCATCGGATCGTTCGGGCCGTTGCGGCTGGACCGGACGGCGGCGGATTTCGGCCATATGTTGCCGACGCCCAAGCCGGGATGGAGCGGTGCGGATATCTATGGCGCGCTGGCGGGCGTGCTGCCCTGCCCCGCCGCGATCGATACCGACGTCAATGGCGCGGCGTTGGCGGAAGTGCGTTGGGGGGCTGGAGCGGAAAACGACGCGCCGTCCGATTGCCTGTGCTATATCACGATCGGGACCGGGCTGGGCGCGGGTTTTGCGCTGCATGGGCGGCCATTGCATGGGGCGATGCACCCGGAACTGGGGCATATCCTGACGCGCCGGGCGCCGGGCGATGCATTTCCGGGAGCCTGCCCCTTTCATGGCGATTGTATCGAGGGGCTGGTGGCCGGGCCGGCGCTGGCGCAGCGGTTCGGGGTGCCGGGGCAAGAGATCGCAGCGGACGATCCGCGTTGGGACCATGTCGCCCATGATATGGCGCAGATGATCGGCACCACATTGCTGACGACGGCGGCGCGGCAGGTGCTGATCGGCGGGGGCGTGGGCATGGGACGCGCCGACCTGCTGGACCGGGTGCGGGCCAGGGTGGTGGCGCAGCTGGCGGGCTATCTGCCGTTCGTCACGGACGAGACGATCGGCGCGATCGTGCGCCGGCCGGCGCTGGGCGACCTGGCCGGGCCGTTGGGGGCGGTGGCGCTGGCGATGGATGCGCTGGCGGATGTCGATAGGGGCTGAGGTGCTGCCTGATCGGGCGACAGCGAGTTGGACAGTTGTAGCGTGTCTTCGAAGGGGTGAATGATATTAAGCCATTGATAATTAATAATATTTTTTGGGCGCTTTGACGGCTTTGTTCGGCATCGATCCTATTATATATTAGGTTCAAGGACTTACGCGTCTTTCGCTCCGGCGTCATGCCCCGATATGGCCTGGAGGATCACCGCGCGGAAGGCCTGGGCGGTGGGCGGCAGGTCGTCCTTGTGGATCATCCACAGACGCGTCCTGACCGGCGGGAAGAGCGGGCGCAGGACCAGTTTGTCGACATGCAGGCGGGAGAGCGATCTGGCGAGGATAGTGACGCCGAAGCCCGCGGCGACCAGGCCCAATAGGGTCGCGAAGCTGCCGACTTCCAGCGTGATGTGGGGCTTGAACCCGGCCTGATCGCATAGAGCGAAGAAATGGTCGTTGAAGTCGGCGCTGCTGGTGGTGCCGTAGAGGACGAAGGGGACGCCGGCGAGATCGGCGATGCCGGGATCGGCATCGCGCCGGGCCAGTGCATGGTCCTGTCGCAGGGCAAGCAGCATGTCTTCCTCCAGCAACCAGCAGGCCTGGAGGCCGGGCGGGAGCGACGGCGGTTGGACGCCGCGCATGATGCCGATGTCGAGATCGCCGCGCTCGATCCAGGTGACCTGATCGTCGCGGCCGAGTTCGTGGAGCTTTAGATCGACCTGGGGGTAGCTCTGGCGGAAGTCGTAAAGGGCGTCGGCGATTTGCGGTACGAAGGGGGCCGACGCGGTAAAGCCCATGGCGAGCCGCCCTAGATGGCCATCTTGCGTCTGACGCGCGACCTGCGCCGCCCGGTCGGCCTGGATCAGGGTCTTGCGCGCTTCGGGCAGGAACAAGCGGCCTGCCTCGGTCAGGGCGACGCGGCGGCTGGTTCGGTCGAACAGGCGGACGCCGAGTTCCTGCTCCAGCGCCCGGATCTGCTGGCTAAGTGGCGGTTGCGACATGCCCAGCCGCTGGGCGGCGCGGCCGAAATGCATCTCGTCGGCGACGCACAGGAAATAGCGTAAATGTCTCAGGTCCATCGGATCAGGTCTTTATAGATATCGATCATGCCTGTTTAGATATTGGACACAAAACAGACAACTGCGCATAGGCCGGACCAAGCGTAGCGTTTCGAAACTAAAATCCGGCGCTGCGGCAATGCGGGACAGGACGGCATGGCGGGTTGGCCGCCGCTTCCCGTTGTGCCTTGCAGGCGATGTATAACGGAGAGGCACGGCATCGAGCATCCGGCGACAGGGGTCGGCGTGATGAAGGCGGGAGTTCTGGTTTGATCGATATCGTCAAGGTTGCGCTGCATCGGCCGCTGACCTTCATTGTTATGGCGATATTGATCGCGATCGTCGGCCTGTTGGCGGCGCTGCGCACCCCGGTCGACATCTTTCCCAATATTCGCATTCCGGTGATCGCCGTCGCCTGGCAATATTCCGGCCTGCCGCCCGAAGATATGAGCAACCGCATCATCAGCCCCTATGAGCGGGTGCTGACGACGACGGTCAACGATATCGAACATATCGAAAGCCAGTCGATGCAGGGCATCGGCATCGTGAAAATCTATTTCCAGCCGGGTGCCGACATCCGCACCGCCACCGCGCAGGTGACGTCGGTGTCGCAGACGGTGCTGCGCCAGATGCCGCCGGGGATCACGCCGCCGCTGATCCTGAATTACAGCGCATCGACCGTGCCGATCCTGCAACTGGCGCTGTCGGGCAAGGGATTGTCCGAACAGCAATTGTTCGACCTGGGCCAAAACCAGATCCGGCCGCCGCTTATCACTATTCCCGGCCTTGCCATGCCCTTTCCGTCGGGAGGCAAGCAGCGGCAGATCCAGATCGACCTTAATCCCGTCGCGCTCCAGTCCAAGGGGCTGACCGCGCAGGATGTCGGCACGGCGATCGCGGCGCAGAACCAGATCAATCCGGCCGGTTTCGTCAAGATCGGCGCGACCCAATATAGCGTGCGGTTGAACAATGCGCCGGGCACGATCGAGGCGCTCAATGACCTGCCGGTGAAGGTGGTGAACGGCGCGACCATATATATGCGCGACATCGCCTATGTCCGCGACGGCAATGGGCCGCAGACGAATGTCGTGCATGTCGAGGGTCGGCGATCGGTGCTGCTGACCGCGCTGAAGAATGGCGCGACGTCGACGCTGGCGATCGTGGACGGGGTGAAGGAGGCGCTGCCCAAGATCAGCGCGACGCTGCCCGACAGTTTGAAGATATTGGTGATCGGCGACCAGTCGATCTTCGTGAAGGCGGCGGTCCAGGGCGTGATCCATGAAGGCGCGCTGGCCGCGGCGCTGACGTCGCTGATGATATTGCTGTTCCTGGGATCGTGGCGATCTACGGTCATCATCGCCTTGTCGATCCCGCTGGCGATTCTGGCGGCGGTCGCGGCGCTGGCGATGTTCGGTCAGACGCTGAACGTCATGACGCTGGGCGGGCTGGCGCTGGCGGTCGGCATTTTGGTCGACGACGCCACGGTGACGATCGAGAATATCAACTGGCATCTGGAACAGGGCAAGGGAGTCGTGGAGTCGATATTGGACGGCGCGGCGCAGATCGTGACGCCGGCGTTTGTGTCGTTACTGTGCATCTGTATCGTGTTCGTGCCGATGTTCTTCCTGCCCGGCGTCGCGGGCTTCCTGTTCGTGCCGATGGCGCTGGCGGTGGTGTTCGCGATGATCGCGTCCTTCATCCTGTCGCGGACATTGGTGCCGACGATGGCGATGTATCTGCTCAGGCCTCATGTGGCGCATGGGCATATGGCAGGCGACGCCAAGTCGCGGAACGTCTTCGTGCGGTTCCAGCGCGGGTTCGAGACGCGGTTCGAGGCGATCCGGCATGGCTATCTGGGGTTGCTGCGTCGGGCGCTGACTGCGCGGAGGCCCTTCCTGCTGGGCTTCATGGGGATCGTGATCCTCTCCTTTGGGCTGTTGCCGATGCTGGGCAGCAATTTCTTCCCGGCGGTGGATTCAGGGCAGATCGCCATGCATATCCGCGTGCCGGTGGGCAGCCGGATCGAGGATACGGCCGCGCGGTTCGAGCGGATCGCTGCGGCGGTGAAGGAGATGGTGCCGGCGAGCGAGCTGGACGCGATCACCGACAATATCGGCCTGCCGGTCAGTTCCATCAACACCGTCTATAATAATAGCGGCACGATCGGCCCGCAGGATGGCGACATGATGGTCACGCTGAAACATGGCCATCGCCCGACTGATGCGATCGTCGGCCAGTTGCGCGAGGAATTGCCGCGCCGCTTCCCCGGCACCAGCTTCGCCTTCCTGCCGGCCGACATCACCAGCCAGATTCTGAACTTCGGCGCCCCTGCCCCGATCGACATCCAGATAGCGGGCAAGAATGCAGAGGCCAATCGCGCTTATGCGCAGAAGCTGCTGGCCAAGGTCGCGCTCATTCCTGGCCTGGCCGATGCCCGCATTCAGCAGCCGGGGAGGTCGCCGCAGTTGAATGTCGATGTGGATCGGTCGCGCGCGGGGCAATATGGGCTGACCGAGCGGGACGTGACGACCAGCCTGGCCAGTTCGCTGGCGGGGACGGCGCAGACGGCGCCCGTATTCTTCGTCGATCCCAAGAGCGGGGTGTCCTACCCGGTCGTGGCGCAGGCGCCCGAATATCTGATGGGATCGATCAGCGACCTGTCCAATGTCCCGGTGTCGGCCGCCGCGGGCAGCAATGGCGCGGTGCAGCCGCTCGGCGGCCTCGCCACGATCGAACGGTCGAGCACGGTGCCGGTGGTGTCGCATTATAATATAGCGCCGGTGCTGGACATTTATGCGACGGTGCAGGGCCGCGACCTGGGCGCGGTGGCGGGCGACATCAATGCCGCGACCAAGGCGCTGGAGGGCGACGTGCCCAAGGGCGCGACCGTGACGATGCGCGGCCAATATGCGACGATGAACACCGCTTTCTCCGGGCTGGGCTTTGGTCTGGCGGGCGCGATCGTGCTGATCTACCTGTTGATCGTGGTCAATTTCCAGAGTTGGGTCGATCCGTTCGTCATCATCACCGCCCTGCCCGCCGCGCTGGCCGGGATCGTGTGGATTCTGTTCATCACCGGCACCACCCTGTCGGTCCCGGCGCTGACCGGCGCGATCATGTGCATGGGCGTCGCCACCGCCAACTCGATCCTGGTCGTCAGTTTCGCGCGCGAGAAGCTGGCCGAGTTTGGCGACGCGACCAAGGCGGCGATGGAGGCGGGGCTGGTGCGGTTCCGCCCGGTGCTGATGACCGCGCTCGCCATGATCATCGGCATGGGGCCGATGGCGCTGGGCCTGGGCGAAGGCGGCGAGCAGAATGCGCCACTGGGCCGGGCCGTGATCGGCGGGCTGGTCTGCGCCACGATCGCCACGCTCTTCTTCGTGCCCGTCATCTTCGCCTTCGTCCACCGCCGCCACAAGGCCACCGACCCCCAGATGGAAATGCAGCCCAGCCATGCAGGATAATCAGCCCGCCCCAGACATGACCGCGACCGGTCCCGACAGCCGGATGCTGAAGCGCGTAGGGATCGGCGCGGGCGTCATTGCTTTGGCGGCGGTGGCGATCGGCGCGGCGACCCGGATCAGCGCGACCAATGAGTTGCGCGATACGGCGCAGAAGGCGGCGATCCCGTCGGTCGCTGTCGTGTCGCCGCAGAGCGATGCCAAGGGCGGGGCGCTGGTGCTGCCGGGCAATGTCCAAGCCTATAACAGCGCGGCCATTTATGCGCGGACCAATGGCTATGTCAGCCGCTGGCTGGCCGATATCGGCGACAATGTGCGGGCGGGCCAGTCGCTCGCGGTGCTGGACGCGCCGGAGATCGACCAGCAATTGGCGCAGGCGCAGGCGGATTATCAGACGGCGCTGGCCAACCAGCGGCTGGCGGGGACGACGGCCAAGCGGTGGAGCGTGATGCTGGCCAAGGACGCCGTGTCGCAGCAGGAATCGGACGAGAAGGCGGGCGACCTGGCGGCGAAGTCGGCGCTGTCCAATGCGGCGCTGGCCAATGTGAAGCGGTTGCGTGCGCTGCAGGGCTTCACCCGGCTCGCCGCGCCCTTCGACGGGGTGGTGACGAGCCGGGCGGCGCAGATCGGCGCGCTGGTGGTGGCGGGCAATGCCGCGTCGCAGCCTTTGTTCACCGTGTCCGACATCCACCGGATGCGCATCTATGTGCGCGTGCCGCAGGGCTATTCGGCGCAGGTGAAGGTGGGGATGCCGGCCATGCTGACGCTGCCGGAGTTTCCCGGCCGCAGCTTTACCGCGACGATGACGCGCAGCGCAGGCGCGGTTGATGCGCAATCGGGCGCGGTGCTGGTGGAGTTGCAGGCGGCTAATCCCGACCGGGCGTTGAAGCCGGGGGCGTTCGCGCAAGTGCGCTTCGATGTCGGCCAAGGGGGCGGAAACGGCCTCAGCCTACCGGGCAGCGCGATCCTGTATGGCAATGACGGGCCGACCGTTGCGGTGGTCGGGCGCGACAGCCGCGTGACCGTGCGGCCTATCACCATCGGCCGCGACGAGGGCGCGACGGTGCTGGTAGCGAGCGGGATCAGGCCCGGCGAGCGGGTGATCGATTCCCCGCCGGATTCGATCCGGTCGGGCGACAGGGTGAATGTGCAGAGCGGTGGCAAGGGTGCGTAGGTCGGTGCGGCGCGCGGGTGCCTGTCTTGGGCTGGCGCTGCTGGGCGGCTGTTCGATGGCGCCCGACTATCAGCCGCCGCAGATCGCTGCGCCGCAAGCCTATAAGGAGATGGCCGGTTGGACCGACGCCACGCCGATGGACACCGCCCCGCGCGGGCCGTGGTGGGAAGCGTTTGGCGATCCGGTGTTGAACGATCTGGAGGCGCGGGCGGAGGCGGCCAGTCCTACGCTGGCGGCGGCGCTGGCGCGCTATGACCAGGCGCGGGCGGTGGCGCGGGTCGAGGGGTCGGACCTGATTCCGACCGTGCGCGTGGGCGGCGATGCGGCGCGCCAGCGCGTGTCGGGCAACCGGTTCCAGGGCAATGGCGACGCGCAGACCTATAATGATTTTTCGATCGGCGGGGCGATCGACTATGAATTGGACCTGTGGGGCCGCATCCGCAGCAGCGTGAAGGCCGCGCGGGCGGATGCTCAGGCGAGCGAGGCCGATCTGGCGGCGGCGCGGCTGAGTTTGCAGGCGGCGGTGGCGGACGCCTATGCGCGGCTGCGTGGGCTGGATGCGCAGGCGGACCTGCTGCACCGGTCGGTAGCGGCGTTCGAGCGCGCCTATCAATTGACCGATACGCGGCATGAGGGCGGGATCGCGTCGGGCATCGACGTCAATCGCGCGCGCACGACGTTGAGCAACGCCAAGGCGCGGATTTCGGCGGTGGCCAATGATCGCGCCGCGACCGAGCATGAACTGGCGGCGCTGACCGGGGCGGTGGCGTCCGACTTTTCGATTCCTGCGCGGGTGCAGACGCTGGGTGCGCCCGCCATTCCGACCGGCGCGCCGTCCACCCTGTTGCAGCGGCGGCCGGATGTGGCGGCGGCCGAGCGGCGGATGTTCGCCAATAATGCGCGGATCGGCGTGGCGCGCGCGGCGTTCTTCCCCTCGCTCACGCTGGGGTTGAGTGGTGGGTGGCAAGCCACGCATGGATCATTGCTGACGACGCCCAACAGCGTGTGGGGGCTGGGTCCGCTGGCGGCGGCGTTGACCGTCTTCGATGGCGGTCGGCGGCGGGCGCAGGTTGCGCTGTCTCGCGCGGAGTATGAGGAGCAGGCGGCGCTGTATCGCGATACGGTGCTGGGCGCGTTCCGGCAGGTGGAGGATGGCATCGCCGCGCTGCGCCATCTGTCGTTGCAGTTGGTGGATCAGCGCGATGCGGCGCAGGCGGCGCAGCGGACCAGCGACCTGGCCTTCACCCGCTATCGCGACGGCGCGTCCGATTATCTGGAGGTGGTCACTGCCCAGACCGATGCGCTGGATGCGCAGAGCGCGCTGCTCAGCGCCGAGATCGAACGGATGCGCGCCAGCATCGCATTGGTCAGGGCGCTGGGCGGATCGCCGGGTGCGGCCTGATGGCCGGACATGTTGGCGACCAAGTCTGATCGGGTCAACAATGTCGAGTTGGGGACTGTATCCGAAGATGATGTGGATCAGTCTTCATCCGTGAATTGGTGCCCGATAGACTATGCCGTCACCTGCATTTTGACAAAAGCGCCGGACGAGGGCACAAGGTCCATCGGGCCAGCCGATCCCAAGCCTGCGACCCGACCTTATCTGGATAGGATGTTTCCATGGCCGATACCGAACAGCCCGATTATACGAGCCTGACCGTCCAGTTATTAAGCGCTTATGTCGCCAACAACACAGTCTCCAGCGAAGACTTGGCCGGGTTGATCCAGTCGACGCGGGCCGCGTTGATCGCTGAGACTGCGCCTGAGCCAGTCGAAACGGTCGAGCATGTGCCGGCGGTGAGCGTGCGCAAGAGCATCGCGTCGCGTGAGCATATATTGAGCCTGATCGACGGGCGGCCGTACAAGACGCTGAAACGGCACTTGGCCACGCACGGCCTGACCCCGGCCGAGTATCGCGAACGCTATGGATTGCCCGCGTCCTATCCGATGGTGGCGCAGGCCTATTCCGAACAGCGCCGGGAAGTGGCGCAGAAGCTGGGATTGGGCCAGCGTGGGACGCAGGCGCGCGCCGCAGCGGCGGCCGCGGCGGAAGCGCCGCCGGTTGCGCCAGCGCCGAAGCCTGAAGCGGCTGCGCCGAAACCTAAAGTGAGCCGCAAGACGCCGACCGGTGCTGCGGCCCCCAAGCGGAAGGTTGCGCCCAAGCCCGCCAGCGATCCGGCCGAGGCGGACGCGCAGGCGGAGGCGGCGCCAAAGCCCGCGGCTAAGAGGCCCGGTCGCAAGCCCAAGGCGGCGACGGCGGCGACGGCGGCGCCCACTCCCACGGTCGACACGGCTGTGGCGTCTGAACCTGTCAAGGCAAAAAGCCCGGCCAAGACGCCGCGCAAGAAGCTGGGCATCAAGGCGGCCAAGACCGGGACGGCCGACGCGACTTCCTGACGCTATGGGCGACGCGCCGTTCTGATGGGCGGCGCGTTGCGGTCAGCATGTGTCTAGCGACGCCTGACTTTACGTTGTCTAGCCTCGTCATAGCGAGCGTAGCGGGCCGAAGGCGGGCGACGCCCAACCAATCCAAGGACGTGCCATTGGATTGGTTCGCTACGCTCGCAATGACGATTGGAGTCTGATGACTTTAACGTAACCCAACCCGTTCATGTTGAGTATGGTCTGAGCTTGTCGAAGACCAATATCGAAACATCACGCGCGCGCGATCCTTCGATACGCCATTTCGACAGGCTCAATGGCTACTCAGGACGAGCGGATCACAGTAAGGTCATCATGCTCTAAAATGAGGCATGATCTCATTATGGTCCGCCATTATTCCACATCGTTAGCAGCGCTTTTATAGCGTTCCTGCGCGGCGAGGCGGATGCTGGCGTTGGGCGCGCCATAGCCTTGATAATGGTCGCGCTCGACAAATTCGAAGAAGAAGCGCTTGCGGAAGGCGCGGCTGTAGAGTTGTAAATATTCGCCGGAGCCGTCGGCGTCGTACAATATATGCGCCTCCGTCAGGGCAGCAACGCGCTGGTGATCCAGACCGAAGCGGGCGGCGATGTCGTCATGGTAATTGGGTGGGATCGGCAGGATGTCGGCGCCCTTGCCCGCCATATGGTCGGCGGTTGCCAGCAGGTCTGGCGTGGACAGGGCGATATGCTGATAGCCGCCGCCCAGATTATGTTCGACGAAACGCGACGACAATGTGCCGAGTGCTTCGGAGGCGTTGAGGGTGACGCGCAGGGCACCGTCGGCGGACTGGAGCGGTTGGCTGAGGACGAGGCCGGACGGGTCGATGACGTCGGCCTGGAAACTTTGCTGCAAGCCGAAGAGCGAGCGCCAATAGAGTTGCCAGGATAGATATTCCTCGATCTGGACGACGGCGGCTAGATGATCGATGGCGAGCGGCGCGTCGTCATGGACCGCGCCGGTGGGGGCAAATTCGCCGTCCCACATGGCGTTCGCCTCCCCTTCCCCGATCAGATAGACGAGGCTGCCGCCGATGCCGCGCAGTGCCGGGAAGGCGAGGTTGCCGGGTGCGTCCTGGTCATCGACGGTGCGGATGCCCAGATGTGCTGCGCGGGCGGCGACGGCATCGCGGTCCGGCACGACCAGGCCGACGGCGCAGATGGACGGGCCGTGGGTCTGGTGGAAATTATGGCCGAAGCCGTGCGGTTCGGCGTTGATGACGAGGTTGACCGACCCGGCCTGCCAGCGGCTGACCGCCTTGGCCGGGTGGATGCCGGTGCGGATGAAGCCGAGCGAGCCGAACATCGCTTCGAGCGCCGGAACGTCCGCGTCGCTGACGGCAAATTCGACAAATTCCGGCCGGACATGGGGCGGTGGCGCGGGCGCGGCGGTCGGGCGATCGAGCAGGCGCAGCGCGGCATCCTCGACATGGCGCAGCGAGCGCAGGCCGTCGGCGGCGATCAGGTCGGCGGACCAGCCGCGGAAACGGTCGTTGAAGATTTCGAGGCTGAGCGGGCCTGTATAGCCGGTCGCCAATATTTCGGCGACATAGGCTTCGACCGGCAGGCCCCCTTGGCCAGGGAAGTTGCGGAAGTGGCGGCTCCAATAGAGGAGGTCCATGTCCAGTTTCGGGGCGTCGGCGAGCTGGACGAACGCGATCTTATCGCCGGGGATGGCGCGGATGCTGTCGCTGGGGATACCCCGCGACAAGGAATGGAAACTGTCGAGGATGATGCCGACATGGGGATGATCGACCGCCTCCACGATCGCCCAGGCGTCGCGATGGTCGAACACATGGCGGCCCCAGGCGAGCGCTTCATAGCCAACGATGATATCGTAGCTGGCGGCGAGTTCGCCCAGTTGCTGGAAGTCGGCGACGATGCGGTTGCGTTCGCCCAGGGCATGGGGCGAGCAGTTGGAGCAGAGCAGGATGTGGCGCGTGCCTAGCTCGCCCATCAAGTCGAATTTTGCCGCTGCGCGGTCGAAGGCGCGCTGGCGCATGGCGCCGGGCATCCCTTCGAAATCGCGGAACGGCTGGTAGAGCATGCAGGACAGGCCAAGATCATCGAGCATCGTGCGGACGTCGCGCGGGCGCAGCGGCGAGGCGATCAGGTCGTTTTCGAAAATCTCCACGCCATCGAAGCCTGCGGCGGACGCGGCGCGGAGTTTTTCCTCCAGCGTGCCGCTGAGCGAGACGGTGGCGATGCCGAATAGCAGGGTCATGATTGGCGTTCCTCCATTTCGGTCAGCTTTCTAGTGCAGCGCGGAAATTGACGCCCATGCGCGCCGGATCGGCGGTGCGACCCGTGAAATGATGGAACGCGCCGACGGCCTGGAAGATGGTCATGCCGCTGCCGTCGAGGGTGGTGCAACCTGCCGCCCGGGCCTCGCGCAACAGCTGGGTTTCGAGCGGGAAATAGACGATGTCGGTGACCCACAGCCGGGGTTCGAGCAGGTCGCGCGGGATCGCCGAGCCGGGATGCACGGCCATGCCCATGGGCGTAGCGTTGACGATGCCGTCGGCCTGGGCGACCGATGCGGCGAGATCGTCGCCCACGATCGCGCGGCCAGCGCCATGCACGGCGCATAGCGCGTTGCAGAGCGTCGCGGCGCGCGTCGCATCGGAATCGAACAAGGTAAGCTGCGCCACGCCCAGGTCCATCAGCGCATGGGCGGTGGCGGCCCCTGCCCCGCCGGCGCCCATTTGGACGACGCGGGTCATGGCGGCGTCCTGCGGCAGGCCGGTGCGGAGATTTTCGGCAAAGCCGGTGACGTCGGTATTGTAGCCGATGCGGCGGCCATCGCGGAAGACGACGGTGTTGACCGAACCGATCTGCGCGGCTTGCGGGGACAGATCGTCAAGATGGGCGATGACCGCCTGCTTATAAGGGTGGGTGACGTTGACGCCGGCAAAACCGGCGCGTTGCAGCGCATTGAGCAGGCCCGGCAGGTCGCTTTCGTCCATATCGTCGGCCGCGAAATCGAACAGGCGGTAGATGAGGCGGACGCCCTGCGCATCCGCTTCGCTTTCGTGCAGGCGCGGGGTAATCGACGCCTGGATGTCGCGGCCGATCAGGCCGGTAAGATAGCGCGGGACGGAGCGGGATTGGGTCAAGGGTGACGATCCAATGAGAAGGAGTGGTCCCCATCGCGGTACGACAGGGACCGGGGAGCGATCAGAATTTGAACTTCGCGCCGACATAGAAGGAGCGGCCGACCATGTCGTAAGTGCCGGCATCCGTGCCGTTCTGCGAACTGGCGACGAAGGGAATGGCCTTGTCGAACAGGTTGGTGACGCCGCCGCGCAGTTGCAGATTGTCGTTGATGTCGACGGTCGAGAAGACATCGAACAGATTGTAGGGCTTCACCCCCACCTGTTCCGTGGCGGGCGAGGTGATGGCGCTGATGTCGCGCAGCTTGCCCTGATAGCGCCAGCGCAGACCGATGCCGAACACGTCGGAACTGTAGCCAAGGGTCGTCAACGCCTTCCACTTGGGCAGCGGACGGCCCGGCGTGCTGGTGCCGACAAAATCCTGCGACGCCGAACCGGGCAGCGTCTGAACCTTATAATGGTTCAGCCAGCCGATGGCGGACGAGGCGTAGATTTTGCCCGATCCGTCGCCAATGCCGGCTTCCGACAGGCGCAGCGACCAGTTGACCTGCACATCGACGCCGTCGGTGTCTAGTGCGCCGAGGTTCAGATAAGGCTGGGCGATAGCGACGAGCTGGCCGGTCGGGTCACGTTCGACCAGTTGGCAGAATTCGTTGCTGCTCGCATAGCTGCTGTTCGATCCGTCCAGATTATAGCATTTGGCGAGGACTGTCAGACCATTGATGGTCGAGATGACGTTGCGGATCTTTATGTTGTAGTAATCGACCGAGAAGGAGAAACCCGACAGCCAGGGCGAAGAGAATTTGGGGTTATAGACAAAGCCGACGTTGAAGGTGTTCGCCTTTTCAGGGGTCAGAGCGCTGTTGCCCTGGATATTGCCGCCGGTCGCGGTGGTGGCGAATTGATAGGCGTCGATCGCCGCGGCCGGGATGCCCTGCGCCAGGCAGAGATCGCGGACTTGCGCGCCATTGGCGCCGGTGCGGGCGGGCGATCGAACGTCGCAGGGATCGCCGATCGCCAGCGGCGGGGTGCCGATGGCAAGCTGAGACCCGGTGACGGGCGAGAAGAGTTCGCCGATATTGGGCGCACGGACAGCCCGCTGATAGCTGCCGCGGATCAGCAGCGACTGGACGGGTTGCCAGCGGGCATCAAATTCATAGCTTTTGACGCTACCGCTGGGCTTATAGTCAGAATAGCGAAAGGCCGCGCCGACGCCCAGTTCGTGGAAGAAGGGGGTTTCGGACAGGAGCGGCACGTCGATCTGCGCCGCGAACTCCTTGACGCTGATCTCGCCGCGGGCCGGGTTTGAGCCGACGACGCCCTCGACATTGTTGGTCACCAGGTCGGAGCTGGGATCATATTTATAGGTGTTCTTGCGATAGCCAGCAAGCAGCGCCAGCTGGACAGGGCCGGCGGGCAGGTTGAACAGCGGGCCGTTGACCTGGCCCTGGACCTGCGTCTGGGTCAGTCGTTCGCGGCTGTTGATCGTCGCGGTCATATATTGCTGACATTCGCGCGACAGGCTGGTCGCATTGGCGATGCCGAAGGGGTTGAAGCCGCCTGCGCAGAGCGACGCGCCGCCATCGGGGGCGTTTAGGAGGGTCTGGACCCGCGACTTGAGTACCGCGTTGAACATCGACTGGGTGTGGACGGTTTCGTCATAAGCGGCGAAGGCGTCGAACTTCCACGATCCGCCGATCGTGCCCTTCAGCCCGCCCAGATATTGCTGGACGCGGTAGTTTTCGTCCCAGCCCTTGTCGCCGATGCCGACATAGCGGGCGCTCCAGCGGAAGGGCGCGGCGGGATTGGCGCGCGAGGCCAGCAGGGTGGACAGGTCGGTGGGGATGAAGGGATTGGTGACCGGAATGGTGGTGAAGGGCGCGAACTGCGTCAGGCTGCCGCCGCTTTCGGTGGTGACGGTGGAGTCGACATAGAGGAACTGGCCATAGGCGGTCAGCGATTCCGTCAGGTCATATTCGCCCTTGGCGAAGGCGGATTTGCGTTCGAAGGCGTTGAGAATCTGCAACTGCGGGCCGACGGGCATACGCACATTGCCGCCAACCACGGCATAGGCGCCGGTCGTTGGCCCTTTATAATTGATCGCGCCCGTCTGCGCGAACAGCGAGCCGTCATTGTTGAAGCCCAGGTTCAGCGTCGGGTTGACCGGCGTGGTGACGCCATAGCTGGCGAAGAGGCCATTGAGCACCGCCCGATTGGGCAGGTTCAACGCATCGGGCACGAAAGCGCCGGTGCCGATGAAGGAGGAGGGCACTTTGTCGGAGAAAAAGTCGCGCTGCGAGCCGGACAGCGGATCGCGCTGGCCATAGCTCAAGGCCAGCATCAGGCGACCACGGTCGTCGGCAAATTTGGTGCCGAGCGCCAGCGACGCGTTGAACTTGCCATAGTCGCCGCGGAAGCTGTCGCCGTTCTGGATATCGCCGCGGATGCCATCAAAATATTTGTCGGTCTTGAAATTGACGACGCCGGACATGGCGTCCGACCCGTAAATGGCCGACGCACCGCCAGTGATGACGTCCACCGAGCCGATGATCGATTCCGGCAGGATGTTGATATCGACATTGCCGTTAATGTCCGACAACGGCAGGCGGCGGCCGTCGAGCAGGACGAGGTTGCGGTTGGAACCCAGGCCACGCAGGTTGAGCGTAGCGCGGCCGCCAGCCCCCTGCCCGCCGGTGCCGGCATTGCCAGACGGGGTGAAGCCGGGCAGTTGGTTCAGCGAATCTTCCAGCGTGATCTGGCCGCTTTGCTGGACCAGTTCATCCGAGACGGTGACGATCGGGCTGACCGCGACATTGTTCGGCCGGGCGATCAGCGAGCCGGTGACGACGATGTCGGCATTCTGCTGCGCCGAAGCATCGGCGGCGGGCGGGGCCAGCGCGGTGGCGGCTTCCTCCGCCGGGGCGGCCTGATCCTGCGCCCAGAGCGGCGATATGCAGGCGGCAAGCGCCATGGCGGCGAGCGATCCGCCGAGGCGAAGCTGCGTGTTGAAACCTGACTTCATGCTATCCTCCCTTTTTTATTACTAAATAGTTCGTACATAAACCGTGCGATCCGAGGCTCTGTTGGCCCTTTTGGTTATGCTTGGCAGTCATGCGTTATGGCGATCTGGCGTTCAGTCCATTTCCACCCGGCGCACATCCCCCACGATAAAAATATAGGCGGCGGCCCCGACCAGCGCGAGGACGCCGATGAAGGCGAGCGCGAAATAGAAGGAGCCGGTCTGCCCCACGATCACGCCGACGACGATCGGCGTGACGATGCCGGCCAGATTGGCGCAGAGATTGAAGACGCCGCCGGTCAGGCCGATGAACTGGCGCGGGGCGACGTCCGAAATCAGGGTCCAGCCCAGATTGACCATGCCCTGGCCGAAAAAGGCGATCGACATGATGGCGATGACCAAAGTGTTGCTCTGCACGAAATTGGCCGCGACGATGGTGGAGGCGAGCAGCAGGCCCGCGACGATCGGCAGTTTCCGCCCGATATTGGCGGAACCGGTGCGGCGGATCAGCATGTCGGACACCTGCCCGCCCAGCAAGACGCCGGCGGAGGCGGCGATATAGGGCAGCACGGCGAAGGTGCCGGATTTGAGCCAGTCCATGCCGCGCTCGGTCGCCAGATAGGTCGGGAACCAGGTGAGGAAGAAGACCAGGGTGGAATTGCCGCAAAACTGGCCGATCGACGCGCCCAATATCTGGCGCTTGCCCATCAATTTGCGCACATTGGCCCAGGAGAAGGGAATTTTTTCATGCTTGCCAGCGATGGCGACGCCCCCGCCCGCCTTGATATAGGCCAGTTCGGCGGCGTTGACGCGCTCGCTTTCGCCGGGATCGCGATAGCGGGCGTACATGAGCAGGCCGAACGCCATGCCGAGCGCACCGGCGATCAGGAAGAGGGCCCGCCAGCCGAAGCTGCCGACCACCCAGAACAGCACCGGCGCGAAGAAGGCGAGGCCGGCATATTGCCCCACGGCATAGACGGAATTGGCCCGCGCCCGCTCATCCTGCGGGAACCAACTGCTGAGGATGCGGCTGTTGCACGGGTAGCAAGGTGCCTCCGCCATGCCCAGCGCAAGACGGAAGCCGAACAACATAGCCACATTACCGGCCAGGCCGTGGAGCAACGTGAAGAAGGACCAGAGGATCAGCGATCCGGCATAGGTGATGCGCGTGCCCAGCCGATCGAGCAGCAGCCCGCCGGGGATTTGCGACGCGGCATAGGTCCAGGAAAAGGCCGAGAAGATGAAGCCCATCATTTCCGGTGAAATTTTCAGTTCCGCGGTCAGCGAGGGGGCGGCGACGCCCATGACGGCGCGGTCCATATAGTTGAGCAGGGTGGCGACGCTGATGAGCGCCAGCACGCCGATGCGCGCGCGGGTGGGGCGCAGCAGGCCGGCGGCGTTTGCGGGCGCCGTCATACGGCGCGCCATGCGCAGGACGCCGTGCCCGGACGGTCGGGATGACGGGCGTTCGAACGATAGATGCTGCACTGGGCCGTCAATGGCCGATCCTCCCCATCCGTCGGAATATGTTTCCCGATCTTGCAGAGTCGCTTCTATGCCAAGTCGAATATGGCGGCAAGAGAAATGTACGAACTAGTTCATACAAATTTACGGCAGCGTGTGGGGTAGCTGCCGAATGGCGATCCGGTCCGCCTGGTAGGAGCCGAGCCAGAGATCGTCATCCACTATCACTGCCGCCGACACGCCGTTGAAAGCCGGATCGGGCGGCCCATAAGCGACGAGCGACAAGCGCCGGGTCGCAGGATCGAGCTGCGCCACGACGTAGCCGCGATGGCACAGCATGCCATCCGCCGCGCCATTGACGATCTGGCGCACACCGCCGCAGGCCGGTTCGTCGCGCACCATGCCGGCGAGCAGCAGGCGGTCGCCGTCCCAATGAATATTGTCGGGCATGAATTCGGGCGCCTGCGCGCGCCAAAGCGGCTGGCGCGTGTCGTGGCGCGCATAAGCGACCACGTCGCGCAGGCCAAAGGCGATGACGTAGAAGCCGCTGTCGTCGCGCGCGGTTTCCAGCCCGTTATTGCCCGGCAATTCCGTGCCGGGCAGCAGGCGGAAGGCGCGCTCGCCGGGCTGGCGTTCATAGACGCCGCCGGTGGTGCGGCCGAGGACGAAATCGGTGATGCTGGTGCCGGGGCGGGTCAGCACGGTGGCGATTACGGTGCCATCTGTGTAGGAGGCGACGGCGTTGGCGACATGGCCCGGCGGCATGGCGAGGCACCCCTGCCAGCGCAGGGTCGGCGCCCCCTGCCCGCGCGCGTCGATGGCGAAGACTTCGATGGCTTCGCGGCCGCCATGGTTGACGACCAGTAGCCTGCCCTGCCCCTGTTCGATCATGCGTAGGCTGAGGCCGCGGGCGGTGAACAGCGCCGGATCGGGCGGCGTGGCGCAATCGGGATAGCGGGGGTCGGGCGCGACCTGATCAGGCGCGGCGGTGAACCACAGGCTGGCGCGGCGGGTGCGGCTGTCGACCAGTTTCAGGCCCGATCCGGTGGTAAAGCCGCTGGCGACGATCCAGGGGGTGTCGGGGATATGGGCGAGGTCTTCGGGTTTTTTCGTGCCGCAGACGAAGGCGAACTGGTCCGTTGGAGCGCAGTCGGCGGCCGATGGCGGCGCGGGCGATGTCGTCGCGCAACCCGCCAGCGCCAGCGCCGCCGCGCCAGCAAGGATCGCGCGCCGCCTCATGTGACGCGATAGACGCGGATGCATACCGACGGTTTGGGCGCGTCGTCGGGCGGCGGGCCGAGCGTGCCGATGAAGATCGCCTGGTTGAGCCAGTCGTGCGGGCCGGTGGGGGCTTCGAAACTGGGGACGGTGCGCAGATAGCGGCTGGGTGCGGCGGGGACGCGGCTGTTGGTCAGACCGACATTGCGGACGTGGATCGGCGTGCCATCGTCCGTGCGCATCATATAGTCGGCTTCGATCACGGTCCAGTTGTCGGCGCGGTGCAATTGCCAGTCCGCGCCGCCCGCCAGCACTGTGCCGCGGATGCGCGGCCCGGCGAAACTGCCGCCGGTGATGGGGATGCGCCTGCGGGTGCCGAGCGGGGTCGGGCCAAACTCCTGCGTGGGTTCGAGCGTGACGATGGCTTCATAGACGAAGTCGAGGCCCGGCGCGTCGGTCGTGGCCGCCCCTGCCCTGCCCGGCAGTGCCGTCAAGGCGATTGCGCCGCCGAGGCCGGTCAAGACCTGCCGTCGGTCGATCATGGCCATCAGTCCCTGATCCGCGGGCGTTCGCCGGGCAGCGGCGGCGGGGCGTCGCCGAACAGCGGCCAGTCGGCGAAATGGGGCCAGGGGATCACGCTGCGCGTGTCGCCCAGTTGCAGCACCTTGGGCCTGGCGCGCGTGAAGGCGGGCCAGTTCGGGCCGGGATCGCCGGTGCGGGCAAAGGCGATCAGGCTGTCCATCATCTCGGTCGACAGGCCCTGATCCACTGCGGTCCAATCCCGCGTGATGCGGAAGCGATTGAGACTGTCTAGCGTGCCCAGCCAATAGGGGATGTCGCCCGAATGATAGGCGCCTACGGTTGCGGGGTCATGATCGGCGAAGGGGACTCCGGGGCGATAGGGATGGACGCGGGTGAAGAACCAGGCGTGGACAGGGGCCTTGCCGGTTGCCGATTGCGCCAGCGCCCATTGGGCCATCTGTGTGTTCAGGGTGGAATCGCGTTCGATATCGCGCGCCTGCCGCTGCGCTTCCTGTGGCGTGCGGGCGGGGTAGCGTTGCAGGATGGTCGCGGCGTTCGCGGGAAAGGCGCGGCGCACGGCGGCGTCATAGTCCGCCACGGTGGCGATCGGCCCCAGTGACCGGAAATTTTCGTCGCGAGTGAAGCCGAGCAGCAGCGGCACGTCATTCTGGCGTCCGGCGGCAAAGGCGCTGGTGGGGATTTCCGTAACAACGTCGCCGTCGATCACGATCGGGCGGCGGCGCACCGGCGCGGCGCGGGCGATCAACTGGTCGGCGGGGAGATCGCGCATCTGTTCGATCGACGTTGCGCCCAGCGCCTGTTGCAGCGCGAGGCCTTCGGCTTCGGCGTCCTTGAGCGGGGCGGGCGCGGCCATGCCGCCAAAGGCACCGCCGCTCATGCCGACCGCGCGCTGGAAAAGGCCGCGGGCGGCGGGGCTGGCTTGCAGCAGCGATACCGCCATCGATCCGGCGGACTGGCCCGCGATCGTCACATGCCCCGGATTGCCGCCGAAACCAGCGATGTTGGCCTTTATCCATTGCAGCGCGGCGACCTGATCCTTCAGGCCGTAATTGCCCGATTTGCCCCCATTTTCAGCGCTGAGCGCGGGGTGTGCGAGGAAGCCCAATGGGCCGACGCGATAGGCGATCGCGATATAGACCACGCCCTTGGCGGCGAGCGCATCGCCTGCATAATTGGCCATGGACGCCGAACCGATATTGAAGCCGCCGCCATAGATCCAGGCGACCACCGGATAGCCGCCAGCGGGCGCGGGACCGGGCGGCGCCCAGATGTTGAGATAGAGGCAGTCCTCGCTGGTCGCTTCTTCGCCGAAATAATGGTTGATGTTGCGGGCGCGCAGCGGCTGGATACATTCGGGCGCAAAGCGATCGGCGTTCCAGACGCCGTCCCAGCGGGCATGGGGCTGCGGATCGCGCCAGCGCAGGTCGCGGACCGGCGGCGCGGCGAAGGGGACGCCCAGCCAGGCGCGAACGCCGGACTTGAGTATCTTGCCTGCCACTAGGCCGTCAGTCGTGCGGACTGGATCGCCGGCGGGACGATCGACGACTTGCGCTGATGCGGGCGCGGCGAGGAACAGGCCTAGGGCCAGCATCAAGCGGCGCATCATTTCTTGCCCTTCAATTGCGTGTCGAAGAAGCGGAAGGTGCGGTCGAGCGCGCGCAGCGAGGCGGCGCGGGTGGCGCCCGCATCCGCGCCGATCCAGCTATGGCCGACGCTGGGGATGATATCGAGCGTGACGGGGACATGCGCCGCCTTGAGCGTGGCGGCGAGCTGCTGCGACTGGGCGACAGGCACGACCTTGTCGTCCGTGCCGTGGATCAGCAGCATCGGCGGGTCTTTGGCGTCGACATGGGCGGCGGGACTGGCGGCCTTGACGCGATCGGCAGGGCAATCGGGCTTCACGCAGTCGAGATAGGCGTTTTCGGCACCCGCGATCGCGCCCGGCATGGTTGCGAAATCATAGACGCCGTACCAGCCGACAGCCGCCTGCACGCAGTCGCTTTGGGTGGGGTTGCTCGTGTCCTCGCCGGTCGGCGCGCCGCCGCATTGGAGCGCAGCGAGCGCCGCCAGTTGACCGCCCGCCGATCCGCCCCACACCGCGACATGGGCGGGGTCAACCCCGAAGCGGGCGGCGCTGGCGCGCAGGAAGCGGATGGCGGTGCGGACATCGTCGATCGCGGCGGGGAAAGGCGCTTCCTTCGACAGGCGATATTCGAGCGAGGCGACGATATAGCCGCGCGCCGACAGGTCGGCCAGAACCGCGGGGAAATCGCTGAACGCGCCGGATTGGCGGGTATGGCCGTTCGCCCAGCCGCCGCCGTGGATGTATAGGACGAGCGGAAGCGGGCCGGTCTGAGCCGCGGGGCGGTACAGATCGAGGATGATCGGGCGGTAGCCGGGGATCACGGAATAGGCGATGTCCGCATTGACCGTGACGCCATTGGCGAGGGTCAGGATGCGGTCGGGCATCGGATCGCCCAGCGCCGGTTCGGGCGCGGTGGCCGGCGTTGGCGCCTGCGCATGGACCTGTCCATGTACCGCCAGCAGCGCCAGGCCCAATGCCAAGCCCAATGATAGCGCGATACGCTTGTGCATTTTCCTCTCCCATCCACGATTCTTATGCTAACTATTTCGTACACAAATATCATCGGCTATCGTGAAGGCAAGCCCGGTGATGACGCGCATCATAGCGCGACGGGATATGGCGATGATCCGCAGGCGTCGAACGGGAGGGGCGCGGCGACTAGCGCGCCCCTCTGCGTCAGGCGTACCAATAGGCCACGCCGCGCATTTCGACGCTGCTGCGCGGCACCGCGTTTTCGGGGCAAGTGGGATCGTCGAAGGCACCATGCGGGACATGGCTGGGATAGTTCGGATCGGTGTCATGGGTCTTGAAGACCAGTGCTTCGTGTGGCGTCATGTCGGCGAAATAGGCCCAGCGTTGCGAGCGATTATAGCGCAGCACCCAGGCCTCGAACGAGAAGACGACTTCGCCGTCGCGGTCGAACATCGCCCAGGCGGGGAGCAGGTCATCGCGCGCGACGGACGCGGATTCGCAGACCGCCAGCGGGACATCCTGCGGTGGCGGCGTGATCGCGCGCCATACATTGTAGCGGGCGATGCGCCGGATCGCGCGCCCCGGTGGCGCCTGGCTTTGTGCATTGAAGAGCGCGCCGGTGGCGTCGCTGATATCGACATGCACATAGCGCGCGGGCCGCGAATTATCGAGCGCGCCGGACTCGCCCGACCGCTCGCCAAAGCGCAGAATGGCGCGGCCGGTCACTTCGACATGATCGGCGCCCGATATATGGCGCAGCAGGTCAACGATCTCCGCGGGGTGGATGCGCTCGACTTCGGATTCGTCCCGAAAATCGGTGATCGCGCTCTTATGCGGCACCAGCGCGAAGCCTTCCTTTTCCAGGGAGGGCGGGGTCGCCCGGTGGCGCACATTTTCGATTTGCACGGCGCGCTGCGTGACGTTCATGCGGTCGCGCCGATTATCGTTGGCGAAAAATTCCATGCGCTGATCCAGCAATTCGCTGAAGCCCAAGGTGCTGGTGACGGTGCGGCGGTCGCCCATCCTAATGGACTTCGCCGCTAAAGGTGCGCAGCGCCGGGTTGGTGTGATCGGGCATGGCGAGCGCCTGGGTGACGGCGGGACGACCAGCGATACGATCGCGCCACGCCGCCAGCCGCGGATGCCGGGCGGGATCGGTGAGGTCGGGGAACATGCGCGCGGCATACATGCCGCAATGTGCGTAGAAATTGATGTCGGCGAGCGTGTAGCTGTCGCCCGCGAGCCATGGGGTCTCGCCCAGTTGCACCTCGACCTTGTCCAGCGCCAACGCCATCTTGCGCTTGGCGTTGGCGAGATCCGCTTCGCTGAAGCCCGACCGCGCGGTCCTCCATTTCTCGCGCTGCTCATGGAGCGGGATACGATCAACCATGCGTTCGAAGTCGCCGCTTTCAATCCCGCGGGCCAAAACACCCACAAAGCGGTGCCACCCCCACATTGAGACAAAGTTCATCACATGTTCGTCAACGAACTTGTTCCAGTAACGCATACGCGCAACGCCCAGGGGATCGGCGGGGCGCAGCGCCGGCGCGTCGGGAAAAGCGTCTTCGAGATATTCGTTGATCACCGTGGTCTGCGTGACGATCTGCCCGTCATGGTCGAGCACGGGCACCTGGCCTTCGGGATTGATCGCGACGAACCAGGCCTCATGCTGTTCGAACTTGTGCAGGTCGATATAGACGCTGTCGAACGGTAGCGCTTTTTCGAAGAGGGGGATGAGGCATTTGAGCGAATTGGCGCCGGGTTCGGCATGATAGAGCGTCAGCACGGTCTCTCTCCAGACGCGCAGCCTGATGACCGCGTCGTTATTGAGGAGCCTACAAGTCGATCGACTTGCCCGGTAGCAGGCTGTGCCCTATGACAGCCTTAGGCTTCAGGCTATCGGTATCGGGATGATCGGTCTTACTTTCCGGCAATTGCAGGTCTTTGTCGAGGTGGTCGACCTTGGCAGCTTCCGCGCCTGTGCCGAGCGGCTGGCCATCACGCAGGTTTCGGTATCCGGCCATGTTCGCGCGATGGAACGGATGATCGGGCATAGCCTGTTCCAACGCCGCCAGGGCGCGACCTCGCAACTGACCGAAAACGGGCATCGGCTCTATCGCTATGCCGTGCCGATGCTGGAACAGGCGCAGAATCTGATGCGGGAATTGGGGTCGGACGCGGAGGGGCGGAGCCGTCGGCGGCTGATCGTCACCGGGCCGGGCTATGTGACATTTCGCCTGGCGGAGGCGCTCGCCGAATTTGGCCAGCGCTATCCGCAATATCAGATCGAAATCGACCCCGATGACACGCACCCCGCGGCCGATGCCGTCATGCGCGGCGAGGCCGATATCGGTTTTCACATTGGATTGGAGGGCAGTTTGCCCGCGTCCTGCGAGATTTTCGGCAGGGAGGAGATCGCCTTCTATGTCGGGCGCGACCATCCTTTGGCGCGGCGCCAGCGCGTGTCGGTTGCCGACCTGTCCGCCTGTCCCCTGATACCCCTGCCGCGCAAAGATCGGTTGCGCGACGTCATCGATGCGGCGATGGCGCGGCTGGGCATAGCGGGCAATCCCATCGCGCTGCAAACCGCCAATCCCCGGTTGGCGCGGCAGACATTGTTCCAGGGCAAGGCCATGGCATGCCTGTTCGCGCAGATGGCGCGCGAGGATGTGGAGGCCGGCAAGCTGGTGGCGCTGTCGCTGCCCGTCGGTCTTCCCGCGATTGAAGTCGGCCTGGTCTTTGCAAAGCGTCTTGCGGCGCGGCCGGCAGCGCATGCGTTGTTGGCATTGTCGCGAGAGGGGTGGTTGGCTGGCTAAGGCATCGTGCAATAAAGCACCTTATGTCCAACAGTTGTCCGATGCCCGTTCGTCAACACCTACAACACCAAATTCAGGCCCGGCACCAGCTTTCGACGATGTCGATGACATTGGAGCGCCGCCGCGCCAGCACCTTGGGCGCGGTGACGTCTCGTTCGAATCCGTAGGAAACAGTGTAACGGTTCGAGACATTGTAGAAGCAGAGCGCGCTGATTGTCATATGTAGTTCCAGCGGGTCGATGCCTTCGCGGAAATGGCGGCTTTCCACGCCGCGCGCCAGGATGGCGCGGAGTTGTTCCACCACCTTGCGATTACGTTCGCGGATGCCCGGAATTTCGCCGATATGCGCGCCGCGCAGGATATTTTCGTTCATCACCAGCCGCACAAATTCTGGATGCTGGTGATGATAGTCGAAGGTCGCGCCGACCACATCGCGCAGCGCGGCGTCGGCGGCCATGTCGCTCCGCGTGTTGGCGGCGTCGATCTCTCGTACCGCGGTATAGGCCCGCTCCAGCACGGCGCGGTACAGGCCTTCCTTGCTGCCGAAATAATAATAGATCATCCGCTTGGACGCGTCGGTGCGGTCGGCGATCTCATCTATGCGCGCGCCGCTTAGCCCCTTGTCGGCGAACTCCAATGTCGCGACGTTCAATATGTTGAGCCGGGTTTCCTCTGCTTCGCCAGCCCGTCCGCCTCCCCTGCCCTGTATGTTCGTCGGCGATTTGGCCACGCATCTGTCCTTCTTTGTGTCGGTCATGGCATAGCTTGGCAGCGGCGCGTACGACAAGAGAGGATGCAGAAACCCGGACAGTTATGGGGCGGCGGCCAGCATCCGTCTCAAGGCCGCCGCCGGCCCTGCACCGGACCGCTCCAACAGGTCGAGCGTCGCGCCCGCCATGGCGCGATAGGCGGGGAGGAGGTCCGGGCTGTCGGCCGACAGCGCGGAGAGATGATCGGCGATGGTGTGGTCGTCGCCGCGCAGCAGCGGTCCTGACAAAGCGGCCATGCCCCGATCAAGGCTGTTGTCCAGCGACGCGCGAACGAGCGGGCCGAGCAGCGCGCCCGGTTCGGCAATGCCGGCCGCCGCCAGCGCGTCGCGCGCGCCGGCGATCAGGGTCACCAGATGATTGGCGGCATGGCAGAGGGCGGCGTGATAGAGTGGGCGTTGTGCTTCCCCCACCTGCTCCGCCACGCCGCCAAGCAGAGCGACAAAGTCTTGCGCAGCATCGATCGCCGTGCGTGTGTCAGCAGTGACGACGAAACGAGCGCCGACCATGCGGCCGACCTCTTGCACTGGATATCCAGTGAAGGTCATGGCCGGATGCACAGCCGCGGTAAGGGCACCGCGCTGCGCCAGCGGGGCGAGGAGCGCTGCGCCGCTACGGCCGCTGAGATGGAGGATGAAGGGCGTGCCACCGGCGGGAAGGCCGCCCGCCAAGCCGCCAACCACATCGGAGAGGGCGTCGTCCGACACGGCGATCAGAATCAGATCGCAGGCGGCGGCTGTCGCCGCCAGGTCAGTGGCCGCGCTGGCGTGGCCGATCCCGGCAACCATGGTGTTGCGCCGGGCCGGGTCACGGCCCCAGACCAGCATCGGATCGGCCGAATGCGCGTGAAGGGCCAGCGCCATGGCGTTGGCGACGCGGCCGGTGCCAATGACGCCGATCCGGCGATAGGGTGGGTCGCTGCGCATCGCGGATGCTTAGAACTGCTTTGCCCCCGCGATCAAGCATCAAGGATAGGGTGGAGCGCGCCACCCTTTATAACGCATGTTCGTCCGCCTCGCTGATTTCGGCAAGCTTCCCCGTAACTGGGAGCCTGCCAGGGCCAATCTTGCGATAGGGTTCGAAGCTGGCGCGGTCCGCGTCGAACGCCATGTCCCAGGGGATATTGTCGCCCCGAAAAATCGGTGGCGCGTTGTTCGACCAGAGCAGCGAGCCGAAGCGGAAATCCCAGGCGCGCGGCACCCAATTATCGTCCAGATAATCGGTGTCGGCGTGATATTCCGCCTCCCCGGCCTTCCCCGGCATGTCGCAATAATAATAGATGGCCGACGATATGCGATGGCGGGAAATGCCGCCGCTGCTGTTCATCGTCTGGTTTTTCCAGCCTTTGGCGTCCATGATGTTGGCGCCCAGCATGACTTCGTCGATATCGTCCATGCCAAAGGCGATATGCATGAAGTTGAAATGGTCCGGCGCGATCGGCAGGTCGCAATTCACCCAGAAGATGGAATGATGTTCGAACGTGCCGGACGCGCGGGAAAAGATACCGGTGCCCTTGCTATGATCGACATAGCGGAAACCCATATGGCGTTCATAAAATTCGAAGCTGCCGACATAGTCAGGCGAAAAGAAGACAACATGGTTGATCGTCTTGGGAATGGCGCGGCGGCGCCAGATGCGGTGCTGGTTGAAGCGGGGATAGTGGCCGGGCGTGTTGACCGGACTGGCTTCGCTGACCACCGGGCGTTTGGCCCAGACGCGCAGGCCGATCGGCTGGCCGTCGGGGCAGGTGCAATGGACGGTGCCGTCGGCGTCGCGGCGGACATCGACTTCGGTGGCGAGGCTGGCGGCGACCTGCTCCAGGGCTTGCGGGCTTTCCACGCCCCAAATCGTTTCCTTCAGCCCATCGCCGGGGAAGGGATCGGGCGTGGGCAGGCGCGGGTCGCCATGGCGGTAGAGGATGATATGCGAGCCGGACGCGAGGTGGAAGATTGCTTCATCCTCGCTCGCGGTCTCCAGCGGGAGGCCGAAGTCGGTCCAGAAGCGGGTATGTTCCGCCAGATCCTTCACACCGAAAATCGCGCTTTCGACGCCCAATATGCTCATAATAACTCCCTCGTCCTGATCGTCCTTATGAGGATGGCGGCCGTCGTGAAGAAACGCATTTCATGGGACGGTGGTATCGGTCCCGCCGATAGGAGCCTGCCCAGGGTTCAAGCGTTGGGGATGAGGATCGTCGGCAAGAACAGCATCGTGCGGCCGTCGAGTCGCATGGCGCAGCATGGACCTTGCCGGGTTCCGTTTGGGCAGGACAGACTGACCCGTCAGCCGCGCCCTTTGGGCGTCGCATCGCTCAGGAATTGCGCCGCCAGTTCCTGCCGCGCGATGCGGGCTTCGTCGAGCGACAGGACGCCGTCATCCTTGACCGGCAAGGCGGGCGCCTGCGCGTCGGCGACGATCCGTTCCACCACCCAGCGGATCGCCGGGTCGTTGTTGCTGGAGATATGCCACTGGATCGCTTCACGGATCGGCGGGATGTCCATCGGCACTTCGCGCAGGGTAAGCGGCAGATACGCCGCCATCCGCGTCGCGAGCCGCCGGTGCATGGTGGCGATCCGGTTGGAGCCGATGACGAGGCCGGGCATCGACAGGAAGCTGTGGGTTACGATCTCGATGCGGCGTTGGCGCTTCTGCCGCCGCACAAACCAGTCTTCGAACGCGGACACGCGCGCGCGGCCGAAGCGGGCGGTGACATGGCCCAGTTCGAAATACAATTCCTTGGTCATCGGCCCGGCCATGGCGGGATTGCCGTTCCAGCCGACGACGACATAGTCGTCGTCAAACAATATCTGGCTCGGATGATCGGCGGAGATCGCATAGTCGATGGTGATGAGCAGGTCGACAGCGCCGCGTTCCAGCGATTCCAGCAGGACTTCGGTCAGCGACTGGATTTCGAACCGCATCCCCGGCGCTTCGCGTTGCAGGTCGGTCATGGCCGACGCCAGCAGGACTTCGGTGATATAGTCCGACGCCATGATGCGGATGCTGCGGTCGGACGTGGCGGGATCGAAAGGTGGCGGCACGGCGATGGTCGAGCGGATCTGCTCCAGCACCGCGCGTACCGGATCGACCAGTCCTTCGGCGCGGGCGGTCAGCACCATCTGCCGCCCCTTCTGCACCAGCAGGTCATCGGCGAAATATTCGCGTAGCCGCCCCAGCGCGGACGAAGTGGCGGACTGGGACAGGCAGATACGATCCGCCGCGAGGCTGACGCTGCGTTCGGCGAGCAGCGCGTCGAGCGCCACCAGCAGGTTGAGGTCCAGCCTGTCGAACCGCATCGTCTCTCTCCTGTCAGCCCGCCGCTATGACCGACAGTGCGTTGGCGACCAGCGTAGCAGGGTCGCCGTCATGGGCAAAGCCCGCGCGATCGGCCGCCGGGGTGGCAAGCGGCGGATGCGATCCGAAGGCGGCTTCCAGCGCGGGATCGGGGCGGTAGGCGACCAGGTCGGTCGAGACGCCGCATTGGAGGGCGATCTCTGCGACGAGGTCCCCTATCGCGATGCGCTGCGCCGGCAGGGTGACAACGCGGGTCGGCGGCATCAGCGTTGCGTCCATGGTCAGCGTATGGAGCAGATTGTCGGCGCAGCAGCTGACCGATTGCGCCCAGATCGTTGCGCCTTGTGACACCGGGCAGACGAAAGGTTCGCCAGCCCGCAGCGCATGGAACAGGTCGCTCATGAAGGCGGACTTCATGCCCGACGGCCCCTTGGGCCGGGCGAGGATGCCGGGCAGGCGCACGCTGATCCCCTCAATCTCGCCGCGATGATGCATCATCGCGACCGCGACCTCCATCATCGCCTTGTGCCCGCCATAGACCATGCGGGGCGCGAGCGGGGTGGCGTCATGCACGCCCGCGGGCGGCAACGGGTCGCCGAACACCGCGATCGAACTGGCATAGACGATGCGGGGCCTTGTCCCCGCCGCCTTCGCGTCGTCCAGCAGGTCGTACATGGCGTCGATATTCACCCGGCGCGAGGCTGCGGGATCGGCCTCCGCCGCGCCGCCGGGCACGGTGGCGAGATGAACAAGCGCGCGGCATCCTTCGCGCAACGCGTCCGCCCTTACCGCCGCCGAGCATATGTCGCCCACGACCGCGCGTGCGCCGGCCGGGATGTCGCTCGCAGCGCTGTCCATGCCGACGACCTGTTCCCCCGCCGCCAGCAGGCGTTGCACCAGTTGGCGGCCAACGAAACCGCCCGCGCCCGTCACGATGATAGTCATGGTCTAATAGCGCTCCGCATAAGGGTTACGAACGTCTTCCTCATTCAGCGCTCTGTTAGAAATTCGCCGAGAGGCGCAGTCCATAAGTTTGCGGCGCGGTGTAGCGGGCGATCGCCATGCCGATCGGCGAGCGTTGCGGCGTGGACATGCGGCGTTTGTTTTCCAGATTGTAGAGGAAGGCACCCAGCGACCAGCCGCCATCGGCGGCGCGCAGCGTGAGGTTGAGGTCGGTCTGCCAATAGGCGCGGATATGTTCGAAATCGAGATATTCGAACGCACCCCATTGGTCGTCGCGCCACGCGGTGGCGACATTGCCGACCAGTTCCAGCGAGCGGCCGAGCGGCACGACCTGTTCCGCGCCCAGGTTCACGGTCCATTTGGGCGAATAGAGCAAGGGCTTGCCCGAACAGTTGAAGTCCTTGACCGGCGCGCCGCCGGCGCTGGCGCCCGTCAGGGTGAAGGGGCAGGCGATATTGTCGCGCGGCGAGGCGGTGTAGAGATGCAGATCGTTATAAGTGGCTTTCAAATATTGCACCTTGGCGTTCAGCGTCGTCGTCGGCGTCGCCTTGATGATGGCATCGACATCGAAACCCTTGATCGTGGACTTGCCCGCATTTTCGTTGGAATTGATCAGCGTGCCGCTGGTATCGACGGTGAAATAGGTGATCTGCTGATCCTTATATTTCCAGTAGAAACCCTCTACGTTCAACTGGACGCGGTTGTTGAAGAATCGGTTTTTCGATCCCACCGTGTAGGCGGTGATGAATTCGGGGTCGTAGCGCGACTTGCCCTCCGCCAACTGGAAGCCGCCGGCGCGATAGCCGGTTTCGATAGTCGCATAGAGCAAGTTCTGGGGGCCTAGATCGAATTCCGCCGATGTCTTCCAAGTGACGCGGGAATAGGTGCCGCTGTCCACCACTGGATTATAGGTTTTGACGATCGTGCCAACGCCGTTCAATAGCGGGAAGACCTACGGGTTGGCCTGGTCGGTGCTGCCCGCCGCGATCCAGCCATTGCTGACCAGCCAGTTGACCGTGTCGCCGGTGGTCAGGCTGTTGGGATAGCGGGGCAGACCATTGGGGGCTGCGCAACCCGCGGCGAAGGAGGCCGGCGGGGTGATATTGGCGGGCGGCAGGCCACCGCAGAAAGTGATGAAATTGTTTATGATGCCGTCCATCGCCTTTTTGTCGCGGGTGTAGCGCGCGCCGCCGACCACGCGGAACCGGTCGCTGACATTGGCGGTCAACTGGCCAAAGGCGGCCCAGCTTTTGGTCTTGTGGGTGTAGGACTGGATCGGCAGGACGAATTCCTGATTATATTCCGTCTGCGCGTCGATCTTTTCGTTAAAATAGAAGCCGCCCAGCACATAATCGACCATGCCTACCGACCCGGCTAGGCGCGCTTCGAGGCTATATTGCTTGTCGGTTTCGGCGTTGTAGGCGGTATTGAAGGCAGGTCCGTAGAAGAAACTGTCGCCCTTTGACTTGCGGAAGGCGGGGACGAGGGTGAAGGTGCCGATGCCGGTCTTCCAGTTCAATTCCGCGTTCACGCCCCAATAGATGTAATCGACCGATTGCTGCTGGTTCATCGCATTGAGGAAGCCGAAGCCCGGCGCGCCGACGAGCGTCTGGCGGTAGGCGTTGGCGGCGTCCGTGTTAAACCCCTCCGACGTGTCGAAGCCGCTGGGGGTGAAGCTGTAGCCAGAGGGGCCCGGCGTATAGGAACCGATATAGCTGCTGCCCGGCCCGACGCCGCCAATCTTGGTCCAGTCCGCGCCGATGCGCAGGGTGACGGCGTCGGACGGCTCGATCAGGAACTGGCCGCGCAGCCCCGTGCGCTTCAAATCGTCGCTGCCGTCCCGGTTGTAGCCGTCGCTCACCTGGCGCGTGGCGGCGACGCGCAGGGCGCTGGTGTCGCCGGTGGCGAGGTTCAGATAGCCGTCAGCGCTGACCGCGTCGTAATTGCCGAAGGAGACGTTGAAGCCCGCGCCGTTCCTGCCCAGTTCGGGGCGCGCGGGGATGATGTTGACCGCACCGCCGGTGGCGTTGCGGCCATAAAGGATGCCCTGCGGCCCTTTGAGCACCTCGACACGGGCGAGATCGTAGAAGGCGGAGCCGAAAGCGCCCGCCGCGCGGCCCAGCACGACGCCGTCATAGCTGGGGGCGACGGCAGGGTCGTTATAGCTGCTCGACGTGATGTTGCCGACGCCGCGGATGAAGATGGAGGTGTTGGAACCGCCGCCATTGGTGACGGTGATGGCGGGGACGCTCTTGGTGATATCTTCCGCCTTGGTGATGCCCTGCTGGATCAGCGTGTCGCCGGTAACGGCGTCGATAGCGATCGCGGCCTTCTGCGCGCTTTCGGCCTTGCGCTGCGCGGTGACAACGATGTCATCCAGCCCGACCGAAGCCGGCGCGGTCTGATCGGCGGTCTGCGCCAGGCCCGGCATGGGCGCGGTCGCCATCATGCCGGCGATCGCCGTGGTGGCCAGCAAACAACTCCGCATGTCTCTCTCCCCGATGATGTGATTTTGTGATTTGATTTTGGCCAATTGTGGTTGGCGGGGTGAAAAAGTCGCATTGATTTGCTGGATTGCACCTATCTGCGCCACGCGGACGACACCGAAACGACCGGCGCTTCTATCCACACGCCCGATAGCAACTATTGAGGCAAAGCGTTTTCCGCCCGCCCGCGCCCGCCCGATAGCCACGGCAGATAAGTGTGTGCGGAGAGGGTGGCATTGATGGTTTCGGGTCGGATTTCGGGCAGGCGCATCCTGATCGTGGGCGGCGGCATCGGCGGCATGGCGGCCGCGATCCGCTTTGCCGAACAGGGCGGGCAGGTCATACTGATCGACATCGACCCGCAATGGCGCGTCTATGGCGCGGGTATCACCATCACCGGACCGACATTGCGCGCCTATCGGCGGCTTGGCCTGCTGGACGCGATCAAGGAACAGGGCGCGATTGCGGAAGGGGCGACGATATTCCGCTATGACGGTACGCGCCTGCACGATCTGGACGAACCGGCGCTCGAGGAGGGTTTACCCGCAACCGGCGGGATCATGCGGCCGGTGCTGCATCGGATTATGCAGACGCGGGTCCGGGCGCTGCCGATCGTCATCCGCCTGGGCCTGACCGTCAGCGCGCTGGCCCACAGGCAAGACGGCGGCGTGGACGTGACCTTTTCCGACGGCGGGCAGGCGGATTTCGACCTGGTCGTGGGCGCAGACAGCATCTATTCGGGGGTGCGCCGCCTGGCCTTCCCGCATATGGGCGACGCGCAGCCGACCGGCCAGGGATGCTGGCGCCTGTCCATCCGCCGTCCGCCGACGCTGACTAAGGGCGAATTTTATTTCGGCCATCGGGTGCCCGTGGGGATCAACCGATGCGGCGCGGAAATGGTCTATCTGTGGATGCTGACGCCGCATATACGACGGGCGAACCATTTCACCGAAGACGAGCTGTTCATGCAGCTGCGCGACAATCTGGCCGATTTTGGCGGGAATGCCGGATGGGTTCGCGATCATATGACGCGCGGCGACTGGATCAACTATCGCCCGCTCGCCGCCGCCTTGCAGCCCGGCCCATGGCATGACGGGGCGATCGTGCTGCTGGGCGACGCTGTTCATGCGACAACGCCGCACCTGGCGTGCGGCGCGGGCATGGCGGTGGAAAGCGCGCTGGTGCTGGTCGAGGAACTGGACCGAGCCGACACGGTAGAGGCGGGCCTGTCCGCCTATCAGGCGCGCCGGTTCGACCGGTGCCGCCATGTAATCGACACCAGCATCCAGGTCGGCCGGATGCAGCTGGACGGAGACTCGCCCGATGCGATCGGCGCGGGGCTGCACCGGCTGGCGGAGGAATATTGATCCGGTGCGCTACCAGGCGGTCGCACCCGCGTCGACAGCGATGTCCGCACCGGTGACATAGCGCGCCTCGTCCGAGCCAGCCACACCGCGCACCAGCCGATATCGTCCGGCTCGCCCAGACGTGGCAGCATATTCTTGGCGCGCACTTGCGCTTCGAACGCCGGGTCGGCGGCCAGGTGGCGCGCCGTCGCGGCGGTGCGGATGAAACCGGGCGCGATGCTGTTGGCGCGGATGCTATGCGGCGCGCCCTCCATCGCCAGCTGGCGTGTTATCGCCAGCACGCCGCCCTTGCCCGCGCAATGCGCCAGTGCGGGCGATCCCGCCAACGCGTGGCGCGTATTGGCAGACCCGAAATTGATGAGCGACGCGCGCCGGCTGGCCTTCAGCCATGGCCAGGCCGCGCGGGTAGAGAGGAAGACGATGTCCAGTTCACCGCCCAGCGTCGCTTTCCAGTCGACAGCGCGCCGCCCCCTTATAATAGTCGCCGATCATGGTGGTCGACAGCACCATGATGGCCGCTTCGGCCAGGCCCACGCCGACGCGCGAGAGCAGGATGGCGGGCAGCACCAAGCGGCGGCGGCCGAAGCGGTCACCCACCATCCCGGCCAGCGGCGAGAAGAAGGGGACGCACAGCGCCGGTATCGTCAGGATCATCGGCACCCAATATTCATGGGCGGGCACGGTGCTGAAATCGGACAGCAATTGCGGCAGGATCGGCGCGAGCAGCACGATCGCCATCGTGGACAGGGTGATCGGCAACAACAGAGAAAAGCCGGTGAGAAAGCCGGGCGCAGGATCGCCGTTCGGGGTGGCGCTGCGATCTGTCATGCGGCTTTCTCGTCAGCCATGTGCCCGGCGCTCTCCTTGTTATGCGGGCAGGTTAAGGCGAAGCGCGGGAACAGGGTCAAACGCAAAGCATTGAACCCACCTATTGACCGCAGCGTGGGGACCGCTCAGTCGTCCGGTTCCTCGACAAATTCGATGAGATTGCCCGCGCAATCGCGCAGGAAACATCCCTTGCCGAACGCCTCGCGCACGACGAAGGCGATGTCGGCATCCCTGGCCGCCATCTCGACCAGGAAATCCTCCAGATCCGCGACGCAGAAGGCGACATGCTTGTTGCCATGGGTCTTGAGGTCGGACGGCGGGTGCCGCCGATCATCCGGCAAAGAGGCGGCGCCCTCCACCTCAAACAGTTCGAAGCGCAGCTGTCCCTTGCGCAGCATCGCAGCCTGCGCCCGCGCTGTCGCGATGGGGAAGCGTTTTTCGAGCGTGAAGCCCAGCACCCGGCCATACCAGTCGATCGCCGCGTCCAGGCTGGGCACGCTGACACCGCCATGGTGGAAGGTGAAGTCAGCCATCGGCCTTCTCCCGCGCGATCATCGCCTCGATCAGCCGCCGCGCCCGCGTGCCGCCCTGGTCGATGCCCAGCGACAGCGGCTTTTCCGCCCAGAAGTCCCGGCCCGCCATATTGGCGTAGGCGGCCTCGATCATCGGCTTGTCCTCCTGGTCGAAGGCTTCGCCGAACAAAGTGAGCAGCGCGGCGTCGGTTTCGGGCGAATCCAGCGCGTCATAGCGGGTAGAGGACCAGAAATAATGGGTCTGGTGATCGTTGGCCGGGGTCAGGATATGTGCCTGGGGCACTTCGAACCCGGTGTCGCGTGGGCCGCCATGCGGGCAGACGCCAACCATCAGCCGCATTGAGGCGGGCGCGTTCCAGCGCATCTCCAGCCAATGATCGACCACCGCGTCGTCGGGGACATGGCCGCGCGCGACGGACGGCGGCGCGATGCCGGGCATCCACCAGTCGCTGTGCAGCGTATCGCCATCCATATACGCCTTGTGCTGGCCGACGAAGATCACCCCCTGCCCGGCAAACGTCCCTTTATGGACGAATTCGATATGGCTGAGGTCGAGGAGATTGTCGGTGCCATATTCATATTGCGCCTGCATCAGCGTGTAGCCGCGCACGGTGCGGCTGGCGGGCGTATCGGGGATGAAGGCGAAGTCCGGGATCAGCGTTTCGTCCGCATCCGGCCGGTCGCCGCCCCAGAGCCAGAGGATGCCGTCGCGCTCCACCAGATGGAAGGCGGGGACGGACGCGCCTGCGGGAATCCGGTCGGCGAAGGGATTGCGCACGCAGCGGCCGTCCGGCGCGAAGGCCAGGCCGTGATAGCCGCAGACTATCCTGTCGCCTTCGCGCGTGCCCAGCGACAGCGGTGCGAAACGGTGGGGGCAGCGGTCGCGGAGCGCCGCGACGCCGTGTGTGGTGCGGAAGACAAACAGGCGCTCGCCGCGGATTTCGCGGGAGAAACCACCCTCCCCCAGCTCGTCCGCCCATCCCGCCATATACCAGCAGCGTTGCGGATAGTCGGACATCCTTTACTCCTCTTTGCTTATTTTGTCATGGCATGGCGGCGAATGTCTCCGCGCACCAGTCGGCGATATAGTCGCGCATCCCGGTGCCATTGTCTGCGCCGCAATGTTCGACCTCAAAATCCGCCTTGGTGAACATGCGCAACGTCCGCTTGGGGCTGTTGACGGCCTGATCGTAGCTGAGGTGCGCGTTGAAGGCGGGGATCTGCCGGTCATTTTCGCCATGGGTGACCAAGAACGGCACCCGGATATTTTCGACCTGCCCGTCGAGCGTGATCTGGTCGGCATAGGCCAGGAAATCGGCCTGATTGTCGATGCCGAAGACCCACATCACATGGTCCCAATAATGGGGCACGGGATTTTCGCCCTCATTGGCGATCCGCTCACGCTGACGCCGGCCCCAGACATGGTTCGCGCCCATGACGGCACACAGCGCATAGCGCGGGTCGTTGGCGGCGATGCGCGGGGCGTGATAGCCGCCAAAGGACAGGCCGAATATGCCGATCTTCGCCGCGATCACGTCCGGCCGGGTCAGCAGATAGTCGAAAGCGGGCGATCCCCAGCGTTCCGCATCATAGACCGCCGTCAGGCCGCGCTTGCGCAGCGCCTCCCCGGTGCCAGGCTGGTCGATGAAGAGGGTGTTGATGCCGCGTTCCAGATTGGCCGCGCCATGGCCCGCCATATTGACCTGTTCCTTCATCGAATCGAGGCCATTGACCGACACCAGCGCCGGGCGCGGCGTGCCGGACCCGTCATGGACGAACAGGGCAGGATAGGCGCTGCCCGCATAGGGTATCTCAACGAAATCGACATGCAGGCCGCGCAGCGCCACGCCCCTGGCATAGAGGTCCAGCCCCCGGTCATAGGCGGCCCAGCGCGGCGCATAGTCGCGGCTCTGCATCCGTTCCGCCGCCAGATAATAGCCCGATGCGCGGAGATATTTGCTGCCTGCCGACAGGGCGTAGCCCGCCGCCTCGTCCGCCGCCCCATTGGCCGCGACCTGGTCCGCGACGCGCAGCCAGCTGTCGAACATCTGCGCGCTGCCGGCGTCCGCGCCACCCCTGGCCGCGTCCATGATCGGCCGGTTCGCTTCGTCAATCTCGCCATGATTGCCGCCGCACACCAGCGCCAGGTTCGTCGCGAGATTCCAGACATAATTGCCGGGGAAGGGTTCGAACATGCCTGTGTCCTTGTCGTTTGATCCGTAGCGCCGATGGGCGGGCGCGCATCCTTATCCCGCCAAAGACCGCCCATCCGGGGCCAGATCAAATCGAAATTATGGAGGGCGGCTATCGATAGATTGACTTTGACGGACAGGGGTTTGCGGTCCCATCGCCTGAACCCAAGAGAAGGAAGAGGAGAGCATATGCGGCTGGCGACGCACAAAGATGGCGGCAGGGACGGTCGGCTGGTGATCCTATCGTCCGATGGCGGCCATTGCGCGCCCGCCCCGGTCCGCACCTTGCAGGAGGCGATCGAGCATTGGGATGCGTTCGCCGCGCAGGCGCAGGCGATCGACGCCTTTCCCGACCTGCTGGACCCCGACGCGCTGGCCGCGCCCCTGCCCCGCGCCTGGCAATGGCTGGATGGGTCCGCGTTCGAGAGCCATGGCGCGCTGATGGACAAGGTGTTGGGCATCGCCCCGGAAAAGACCGACCGGCCATTGATGTATCAGGGGCTGTCGGATCGCTTTTATGGCCCCGCCGACGACATCCCCATGCCCGATGAAGCGCTGGGCATCGATTTCGAGGGCGAATATGGCGTCATCGTCGATAATGTGCCGATGGGCACAGACGCGGACGCCGCCATGGCGCACATCCGCCTGATCGTGCAGATCAATGACTGGTCGCTGCGCGCGCTGGCTGGCCCGGAGATGAAGACCGGCTTTGGCTGGGTCCAGGCCAAGCCCGCCTGCTCGATGGCCCCCTTTGCTGTCACGCCAGACGAACTGGGCGACCAGTGGCGCGAAGGGCGCGTGTGCCTGGATTTGCTGGTGGATTGGAACGGGACGCGCTTCGGCGCGGCCAATGGCGCGCCGATGGGCTTTGGCTTTCACGAACTGGTCGCCCACGCGGCCCGCACCCGCCATCTGCCGGCCGGCACGGTGATCGGGTCTGGCACCGTGTCTAATGCCAATTTCCGGCAGGTTGGATCGTCCTGCATTGCCGAACGGCGCGGGATAGAGATCGTGGATGAGGGCGCGCCGCGCACCGCCTTCATGCGCTTTGGCGACCGCGTCCGCATGGAGGCGCGCGCAAGCGACGGCCGTGCGCCGTTCGGCGTGATCGACCAGCGCGTCATCGCCTATCCAGGAGCCTGATATGATGACTGACCTCAGTGATTCTGGCCTCAGCGATTCCGGCCTGCCACCCGTCCAGCGCGTCGTCACCGGCCATGACGCCGAGGGTCGCGCCGTCTTCAAGTCGGAAGATGTGACCCCGACCCGGATGATCCCGTCGGGCGACGCCGCCTTCCTGCTGATCTGGACCACCCACACGGTGCCGGCCGACAATAATGACGAAACGGACGGGCGCGCGCGCGACGCGGGGCTGACGCTCAACCAGGGGTCGGTGATCCGCATAGTGGACATGCTGCCGGGCAAGCAGTCGCCGATGCATCGAACCAACAGTATCGATTATGGCATCGTCATGGCGGGCGAGATCGAACTGGAGCTGGACGATGGCAGGGTGACCACGGTGCGCGAAGGCGGCATCATCATCCAGCGCGGCACCAACCATCTGTGGCGCAACGTCAGCGACAAGCCGTGCCGCATCGCCTTCATACTGATCGAGGCGCCAGCCTATCTGCATGACGGCCAGCCGCTGGCGGAAGACAAGCCGGACCATCAGGCACAAGCGGCGCAATGAGATTGTTTGACCTCAGCGGCAAGGTGGCGATCGTCACCGGATCAACCCGCGGCATCGGCCTGGCTATTGCGCAGGGGCTGAAGGCCCATGGCGCGCAGGTCGTCATTTCCAGCGAGAATGATGCCGATTGCGCGCGGGTCGGGCGCGCGCTGGACATGCTCGCCATTCCCGCCGACGTGACCGACGCGGCGCAGCTTGCCGCGCTGGTGGACGGCACGGTGCGGCATCGTGGCGGGCTGGACATATTGGTCTGTAATGCCGGGATCACCGGACGGCCCGGCCCCTTCGCCAGCATCGACATGGACGATTATGACCATGTGATGGCGATCAACCTGCGCAGCCAGGTGTGCTTATGCAACCTGGCCCTGCCGCATATCGCCGCGCGCGGCGGGGGCGCCGCGATCCTGCTGTCCAGCCTGTCGGGCCTGCGCGGCAATGGCGCGATCAACGCCTATGCGCTGGCCAAGGCGGGGGTGGCGCAATTGGCCCGCAATCTGGCGGTCGAATGGGGGCCGCGTAACATCCGGGTCAACGCCATCTCGCCCGGCTTCATCCGCACCGCCTTGTCCGCGCCATTGATCGCGGACGCCGCCTTCATGCAGCGGCGCATGGCGATGACGCCGCTGCGTCGCCCCGGCGAGGTCGATGAAGTCGCTGGCGCGGCCCTGTTCCTCGCCGCGCCGGCGGGCGCTTTCGTCACCGGCCAAAATCTTGTGGTCGATGGCGGCACGCTGATTTCCGACGGGAGTTGAGCCGGGCGTCCGCCGCGATCGGGGCGGCCACATCGAACAGCGAGTTGGACAGTTGTACGGGCTTTTCCTTTGTCATGTCGTTCACCAGCCGCGTGTTGCCGTGTGACAGCGAAAGCGACACCTGCGGCCCGACCTGTTCAATCGCCAGCGCCGCGGCGCGTCTCCAGCGCCTGAAGGCGCCAGATACGGTTGAACGAGAGGCGGACGCACGACAGCGGCGCAATGTCGATATTGAGCGTCGTTGCGGGCGGGAAGCCTAGCGTGTGGACGAGCGCCGCGCGCATCGTCATGGGATGAGTGATGGCGCAGACCGGTAGGGCTTGGGTCGCCATCCGGTCAATCCATGCGCCGACACGCTGCTGGACCGCCGCCATGGCGTCCCCGTCAGCAGCGGCGCACAAGGGGTCGGCAAGCCAGTCTGACAGGGCGGTCGGCTCGTTCTCCAATATGTCCTCGATCGATCGTCCTGCCCAGCGCCCGGCGTCCCTGTCCGCAAGCGCTGCGTCTTCAATGGCGGAGACGCCCATCGCCTCTGCCGTTTGGACCGCTGCGTAAGAGGGGCTGCGGAAGACGGAATCGGCCAGCTTCGAGGGCAGACGATAGCTGGCCGCGTCGCGCGCGCCGCGCGCGTCGAGGGATTCATCGCGCGCCGGGAAACCGCCGATGCGGCTTGATGGCGTCGATGCGACGCAGAGCAGAAAGAGCGACGTGCCCAGTGGAACCTCCAACATATGTTGACGAGCGGCCTTGCCCCACTCTAAACGCCATGGCCATCAGGAAGAAGAAGCCGGTGAAATTCCGGCGCGGTCGCGCCACTGTGATCGACATAAAATGTCGAGAGCCAGACCTTCCTCCTGAACAACACTCTCTCGCGGGACGCGTAATCCCTTATAGGAGCATGACCATGGCAGCCAATGCCGCATTGTTTGACGATCATTTCATTCCGATCCGGGGCGCCCGCGCCATTCCGGTCGAGGATATCGCCCCCTGGGCCGTGTTCGGCGCGCTGATCGCGCTCATCTTCCTCTATTTCGTCAGCACCGAACAAGGCGCTTTCGCGTTGTTCGATGGCATGTATGTGCATGAATTCGTGCATGACGGCCGGCATCTTCTCGGCTTCCCCTGCCACTGACCGGGCGATGACGAAGAGCCTGTTGTGGCGTGGCATGGTGGTCGGCATAATGGCGGCCATCATCGCGACCCTGTTCGCCCGCGTGAGTGCGGAACCACAGATCGATCTCGCCATCGGATATGAGAGCGTGCACGCGGCCCATCATAGGGATGCGGCCGCGCATGAAGAGGAGGAATTGGTGAGCCGCGCGACGCAGAAGGGTGCGGGGCTTCTCACGGCGATGACATTATATGGCGCGGCTGTCGGCGGCATATTTTCGTTGCTGTTCGCCTATGGCTATGGCCGTTTCGGGCAGGCGGGGCCGCGCAGCTTCGCCCTGCTGCTGGCGGCGCTCGCCTTCCTGCTGATCGTTATCGTGCCGGGGATCAAATACCCCCAGACGCCGCCGGCTGTGGGGAGCCACGATACCGTCGGCCTGCGCACCGCCGCCTATTTCGCAATGATCGCGCTGTCGGTGGGTGGGGCGGTGATCGCGTCGAAACTGCGCGCCGCGCTGGTCCTGTCGCATCGGGGGATCGACGCGACGCTGCTTGCGGTGGGCGCCTATATGGCGCTGGTCTTCTTGGGTCAGTTTCTGTTGCCTGTGGTCGACGAGGTTCCGGCCGATTATCCCGCAACGCTGCTCTGGAATTTCCGGGTCGCGGCCATCCTGACCCAGATAATCCTGTGGGCCGTCATCGGCATCGCTTTTGGCCTATGGGCCGAACGAGTGATGCGCCAACAATAGATGGCTACAGCATGGGCATCGAAGCCGCCGGAAACTCCGGTGACCGCGACAATCATCCGGCCGGGCGTGCCGCCCTTGTGCCCGCCCTTGCATTGCGCAAAGCGGCGTCATTTCCCGCGCCGCTCGGATACCCCATGATAAGACGATTATTCGCTTCCTCTACGCACGACATGGCCATCGACCTTGGCACGGTAAATACAGTCATCCACGTCCGCGATCGCGGCATCGTTTTGAATGAGCCATCCGTCATCGCGATCGAGACGATCGGCGGCGTGCGGCGCGTCAAGGTGGTGGGCAATGAGGCCAAGCCCATGATGGGCAAGACCCCCGCCAACATCCAGGCAATCCGGCCGTTGCGGGACGGGGTGATCGCCGACATCGACGTCGCCGAGCAGATGATAAAGCATTTCATGGCCAAGGCGATCGGCGGCAGCGGGCGTTTTGGCCGCCGCCATGAAGTGGTGATCTGCGTCCCGTCAGGATCGACCATGGTGGAGCGTCGCGCCATTCAGGTCGCGACCATGAACGCGGGCGCATCGCGGGTGCAGTTGATCGACGAGCCGATGGCCGCGGCGATCGGCGCTGGCCTGCCGGTTACGGAGCCGCGCGGCGCGATGGTCGTGGATATCGGCGGCGGGACGACCGAAGTCGCGGTCCTGTCCTTACAAGGGATCGCCTACAGCAATTCCGTCCGCATGGGCGGCGACAAGCTGGACGACGCGATATCGTCGCACATCCGGCGGCATCATAATCTGATGATCGGCGAGATGACGGCCGAGCGGGTCAAACATGCCATTGGCTCGGCCGTCATCCCCGTCGATGAAGGGCGGATCATCAGCGTCAAGGGCCGCGACCTGGTGAATGGCCGGCCAGCGGAGATACGGATCAGCGAGGCCGAAATCGCCGAAGCGCTGTCGGAGGGTGTCGGCCAGATCAAGCTGGCCGTGATGTCGGCGCTGGAGCGGACGGCGCCGGAACTGTCCGCGGATATCATCGATGAGGGCATTACCCTGACTGGCGGCGGCGCTTTGCTCGGCCAGCTCGACCAGGCTTTGTCCGAACATACCGGCCTGCCGGTCAAGGTCGCCGATGATGCGCTGATCTGCGTGGCGATGGGTGCCGGGAAGGCGCTGGAAGACCCGGCCTATCAGGGTGTGCTGACCACCGCATAGGAAGCTGTCGCGACGGCAGAGGGCGGGCCGGGGCGCAGCGATGCAACCCGGCGGCTTTTTCCGGCGTTTCTGTTGCATCGTCCCTATGGACCCTGATGGCGAGCCGATGCGATGCCGAATTTCCGTCGAAGGATCGCCGATATCTTCCGTGTCGATCCGGCGACGGCGCAACCCATGCCTGACGTGACGGTGACCGACGCGTGGTTCGCGCAAGAGGTATGTCGCAATTGCGCCGCTACGCTGACGACGCCCCATTGCGGTTCCTGTGGCCAGAAGGCCGCGCAGCGTTTCGTCTGGCGCGACATCCGCACCGAAAGCTGGGATCGCATCCGCTTCTTCGAGATCCAGTCGGTGCGCACCTTGCTTCGCCTGTTGGTTGCACCCGGCGTCGTGGCGCGCGACTATGTGCTGGGTCGCCGCACGGCCTATATGCATCCCCTCAAACTGCTGGTTGCGCTGGTGGCGCTGCTGGTGTTGCTGCTCGTGGCCAATCAATATTTCGGCCATTATGGCTATGCCGGTCGCGATGCGGTGGTCGATCGCATGGCCCAGCGCGTGATGGCCTATGCCAATTGGAGCTTTTCGCTCGGCATCGTCGCGATCTTCGCGGGCGCCTGGATCATGTTACGTAAGCGCCTGGGTTACAATATGGTCGAGATATCCATCCTCGCCATCTACTGCCAGTCGATCATCCTGGCGATCATCATGATAAATTTGCTGCCGACGCTGATCTGGCGCAGCGCAGATTTCATCCTGTGGCACAAGGCCGCGTCCCAATATTATATCCCGGCGGTAAAATTGCTGATCGTCGCGTTCGCCTATCGCCAGTTCTTCTTACTTGATCTTAAGTCGGACTGGCGGAAACTCTTTTCGGCCTGTCTCATTTATGCCGGGATCAACTGGGCGCTGCTCAGGCTCTATGCGTTGGTCATCCTCTGGCTCGTAAGCCGCTGAGGAGGAAAGAAGCCATGCGACGCACGCTTGCGGCATCAACGACGGTGACGATCGCCGCCTTGCTCTTAAACGGCTGCGGCCAGAATGATGCGTCAGGTGGCGCGCTGTCCGGCGCCGACAAGGTCGAGGCGATCGCATCGACACTCCAAGCCTGCTCCTATGACGGCGAACCTGTCAAGGCTGAGGCGTCCGCGTTGAGCGGCGGCGCGCCGGAGGATTGCGCCAGTGCGGTTACGCGGATCATGGGCTATACCGGCCTGCCCGCCAATTTCGTGGTCGTGTCCGGCCCGGTGCCCAATGCCGCGGCGCTGATCCTGCTGGACGACAAGCGGGTGCCGCGCCGGGTCATCGCCTTCAATCCGCAGTTCATCAAGGCGGCCGAAGCGCAGGTCGGCGGCAGCCCCTGGGGTCCGATCAGCATCATGGCGCATGAGATTGCGCATCATCTGTCGGGCCATACGATCGTGCCGGGCGGCAGTAGGCCGGAGATCGAGCTGGAGGCGGACAAATTCAGCGGCTATGTGCTGCAGAAAATGGGCGCGCCGCTCGCCGCCGCGCAACAGATGATTATGGCCGTGGGCACCAGCCATGGCACGCCGACCCACCCGGCCAAGACGCAGCGCGCCGATGCAATCCGGCAAGGCTGGGTCCAGGCCTGCACGCAGGCTGGCGGCACGGATTGCGGCAGCGGCCAGATCGCGGCGAAGACCTTGCCGTCGCCCGTAGCGCCTGATCGCCCGCCGATCGCCAACGCATCCACGCCGGGACGCGCGCTGCCCGCGCCTGGCTCCATTCCGTTCAAATATGGCCATTTCATCATCGATGAAACTGGTCGCCTGGACCCTGCACGGGTGAAGACCATGGAGCAGCGGCTCTACCGGTTGGCCAAAGACGTCGGCGTGGAGGTCAGTTTCCTCGTCGTCAACGACTTGCATGGGATGAGCGCGGACGACTATGCCTGGGCGATGATGCGTCAGTTGCGCATCGGCAAGCTGGATGTCGGCAATGGCGCCGTCGTCGTCGTCGCGCCCCGGCAGCAACAGGCGGCGGTGGCCTTTGGGCCTGGTCTGGCCAAGGAAGCGGAATTTTCCGATCCCAAGACGCAATTACTGCAATGGACCAAGACCGCCTGGCCCAATTGCGAGGATGCGGACGGCTGTGCGGGCTGGACCGATACTCTGTTCGGTCCGTTCGATGGCACGCTGTTCTGGGCCGAACGCAGCAAATGGACAATCCAGTATCAGACGCTGGGCGCGTTGCTGGACCATTATAAGCAGGCCTATGACGAGCGCATGCGCACCAAGCGCCCGTACAATGCGGAAATAGACCAGCCCAACGGCAATCTGATCCGGGTCACCGGGCGCATCACCAGCCTGAAGGCACCGACCGGCGTCGGCCAGGCGAATGAACGCCTATTGGGCGGCAAGCTGGGCTATACCGCGGTCAGCATAACGACGGACGACGGCCACGACCTAGTTCTCTACGTCTCTCCGCGCCTGGCTCCGCTCATGCCGTCCGGCGCGATCAAGGCCGACACGAAATATACGATGGTCGGGCGTTTGCAGAGCACGGGGGACAAGGCCAGCGGGCAGGCCTCGTCCATGTGGCTGTTCAGCTACGATCCGGTCTGAAGAGGCGGGCGGCTTGCAGCGGATCAGGCGACGGCGGCGGTGATGATGATTTCGACCTTATAGTCGGCGGTCGCCAAACGGGCTTCGCCGGTAGCGCGGGCCGGGGCGGCGACGTCGGCGATCCAGGCGTCCCAGACGGCGTTCATTCCGGCAAAGTCGGCCATATCGGCCAGCCAGATGGTGGCGCGCAGGATATGCGCCTTGCTGCTGCCGGCGAGGCCGAGCAGGCGGTCGATCTCGTCCAGCGCGAACTGGGTCTGGCCGGCGACGCTGTCACCTTCGCCGACCTGGCCGGCCAGATAGACGGTGTCACCATGGATGACCGCTTCACTCATGCGCGGACCGGTTTCGATGCGGGTGATAGTCATGCTGTGTCTCCTTGGATCAGTGCCGATAGCGCGATAGCGCCAGGTCGGCGGTTTCGATGTCCGGCGTGATGCCGCCGATGATGTCAGCGATCACCCGGCCCGACCCGCAGGCCATGGTCCAGCCCAGCGTGCCATGGCCGGTGTTGAGGAACAGATTGTCGATTTTGGTCGCGCCTATCACCGGGGTCGAATCCGGCGTCATCGGCCGCAATCCGCTCCAGAAGGTCGCGCGGCTGAGATCGCCGGCGCCGGGGAAGAGCGTGCCGACGCTATGGTCCAGCGTATCGCGGCGCGCCTGCGGCAGGTCGTTGGTATAGCCCGACAGTTCCGCCATGCCGCCCACGCGGATGCGGTCGCCGAGCCGGGTGATCGCCACCTTGTAGCTTTCGTCGAGCAGCGTCGATACCGGCGCGGCGTCCGGCTGCACGATCGGCACGGTGATCGAATAGCCCTTCACCGGATAGACCGGCAGGCGCAGGCTGAGCGGCGCGACCAGAAGCGGCGAGAAGCTACCCATCGCGACCAGATAGGCGTCGCCGCTGACGACGCCTTGATCGGTGACGACATGGCTTATGCGGCCGGCTTCGCTGGCCAGCCCCTGGATCGTGCGGCCCATGAGGAACTGCACGCCGCGCGCGCTGGCCATGTCCGCCAAGGCATTGGTGAATTTGTAGCAGTCGCCGGTTTCGTCATTGGGCAGGCGCAGGCCGCCGACGATCGGCGATCCACTGGCCGCCAGCCCCGGTTCGGCGGCCAGGCATCCCGCGCGGTCGAGCACTTCGAACGGGACATTGTCGGCGCGCAGCACCTCTATATCCTTGGCGATGCCGTCCAATTGCTTTTGTTCGCGGAACAGTTGGAGCGTGCCCCGGCTGCGTTCGTCATAGGCGATGCCGGTTTCGGCGCGCAGGGCGATCAGCCGGTCGCGGCTATATTCGGCGAGGCGCACCATGCGCCCCTTGTTGATGCGATAATCGCGCGCATTGCAGTTGCCCAGCATCGCCACCATCCAGCGCAGCATCGCCATATCGACGCTGGGCCGAAGGATCAGCGGCGCATGGCGCATGAACAGCCAGCGCAGCGCCTTGGCCGGGATGCCGGGAGCGGCCCAGGGTGAGGCATAGCCTGGCGAAATCTCGCCGGCATTGGCGAAGCTGGTTTCCTGCGCCACGCCGGTCTGACGATCGACGACGACGACCTCATGCCCGGCCTGCGCCAGATACCAGGCGGACGTGACGCCAATCACGCCGCTCCCTAAGATGACGATCTTCATGGCTTGCCGCTCCTCTGGTCGGCAGCGGCGGCCGGCGCGGGCAGGTAGCTGCGCGCATAGCGGTGGCCGAGCCGGGTCAATATCTCATAGCTGATTGTGTCCGCCTGCGCGGCGACAGCATCGATCGTCTGGTGCGGGCCGATCAGTTCGACCGAAGCGCCAGGATGGAGGAGATGATCGGGCACGTCCGTCACGTCGATGGCCATGCTGTCCATCGATACCCGCCCGACTATGGGCGCGCGGACGCCGCCGATATAGGCGCTGCCGCGGCTGCTCAGATGGCGGGGCCAGCCATCGGCATAGCCCACCGAAAGCGTGGCGATATGTGATGGGCGGTCGCAGCGGTGGGTGAGGCCATAGCCCACGCCCGCGCCCGCCGGTACGGTCCGCAGTTGCAGAATATAGGCGTCGAGCGCGATCACGGCCTGCATGGGATTGGGATGGGGGTCGGGACCGCCATGCGGTGCGCCGCCATAGAGGGCGATGCCAGCACGCACCACGTCGCCATGCCGCACGCCGGTCGCCATCGCCCCGCCCGAATTGTCGATCGAGCGCGGGACGCCGGGAAACTGGCTGGCAATGGCGTCGAACCTGTCCCGCTGTTCCCGGTTGAAGGCGTCGTCCGGCTCGTCCGCGCAGGCGAGATGGGTCATGATCAGTTGCAGGGCGATGCCGTCCAGCCGATGCGGCTGGTCGCGCAGGATCGCCAGCTCATCGGGCGTCAGGCCAAGACGCGACATGCCGGTATCGACCTGGATGACGGCGGGCAGTGCGCGACCGCGCGAGCGGGCGGCGGCGGCCCAATCATCGATCTGCACCAGCGAGTTGAGTACGGGCACAGCGCCCAACGCGGCGCAGGCGGCTTGCGCGCCGGGTGGCAATCCATTGAGAATGTAAAGCGGGATATCCGCCGGCAGATGCGGCTTCAACGCTGTCGCCTCGCACAGATGGGCGACGAAGAAATGGCGACAGCCCGCGGCCAGCAAGGCCTGCGACACTTCGGCCGCGCCCAGGCCATAGGCGTCCGCCTTGACCACGCCGGCTACCGCAGCGGGGGCAACCTGACGCGCGATCAGCGCATAATTGGCCACCAGCGCGCCGAGATCGATGCGCAGGGTGGCTGCAGTCCCATGCTGCATAGCCGTCCCTTTTTTTACTGAACCACAGTATAACAGGTTTATTCGAATATCCCCCTTATATGCAGGACATTCTTCGTATTTTCTGACAGAAACGGTCAATTATATCAATGGAATCGCATAAATGCCCACAAGTCTGGATCAGAGCGATCGCGCGATCCTGCGCCTGCTCACACTCAACGCCCGGCGTTCCAACGCCGATATCGCCGCGGAGATCGGGCTGTCTCCGTCCGCCTGCCATCGCCGTATCCGGCAACTGGAAGCGCAAGGCTATATTCGCGGCTATACCCTGGTCGCTGGCGGGCGCGATGAAACCGCCACGGTCAATGTGCTGGTTCAGGTGACATTAGACCGGCAGACCGAGGATTTCCTGGCCCGCTTCGAAAATGCCGTGCGGCAATGCCCGGAAATCCGGGAATGTTTCCTGATGACCGGCGCTGTGGATTATTGGTTGCGGGTCGAAGCGGACAGCGTGGACGCCTATGAACGCATCCATAGCGAAATCCTCTCTCGCATGCCGGGCGTGACCCGGATCAATTCCAGCATCGCCATGCGTGACGCGTTGCGTCCGCGGCGCGGAAAGGGATGATGCGGATCGAACTGCTGGTGATCCGATACTGACATTCGAAGCCATTTGAAGCCAGGTCGCGCTCGAATATCAGAATCAGTCCGCTAGAAGGCGTCCGCGTTCAGCGCCATGATCGACGGTTCGCCCGCTGCGATGCTGGCCGCCAGGCTGTGCGCCTGGGGCAGCATGCGTTGGGCGAAGAAATCGGCCACGATACGTTTTCCGGTTTGGAAGGGATCGTCGCCCTGCGCCGCTGTAGCCATGCGCGTCCACATCCACCCCATCGAAACGAGCGCGAAAAGGCGCAGATAGTCGACCGCCGCCGCGCCCGCCGCATCGCCATCCGCGCCTTGCAGCGACGCCGTGGTGGCGCGCAGCAGATTAAGCGCAAGCCGCGTCTTGTCCGCCACCTCGATGGCGCCAGCCGCATCCAGATCCGCCGCGATCAGGTCGAAATAGCCCTCGACCACGGCGCCGCCGTCCAGTGTCAGCTTGCGCCCGACCAGATCCATCGCCTGCACGCCGTTGGTGCCTTCGTAGATTTGGGCGATGCGCGCATCGCGCACATATTGTTCCATGCCCCATTCGCGGATGTAGCCATGGCCGCCGAACACCTGCTGTGCCTGCACCGCGCTTTCGAAACCGAAATCGGTGAAGGCGGCTTTCACCACCGGGGTCAGCAACGCGACCAGCGCATCGGCCCTGGCGCGTTCGGCCGGATCGGGATGATGATGCGCGCGGTCGAGCTGCAACGCGGTCCAGCCGCCCAACGCCCGCCCAGCTTCGACAAAGGCGCGGATGTTGAGCAGCATTCGCCGCACATCGGCATGATCGATAATCGCCACCGGACTGCGCGCGCCATCGGCGCTACGGCCCTGCAGCCGCTCCTTAGCGTAGGCCGCGGCCTGTTGATAGGCTGCGCCAGCGACGCCCAGCCCCTGGATGCCTACCATCAGCCGCTCTGCGTTCATCATCGTGAACATCGCGGCCAGACCTTTGTTCGGCGCGCCCACCAGCCAGCCGGTCGCCCCATCATAATTCATCACGCAGGTTGGCTGAGCATGAATGCCCATCTTCTTTTCCAGCGCGCCGACCGACATGCTGTTGCGGATCGTGAAGCCGTCATCGGCATCGGGAAGATATTTGGGCACCAGGAACAGGCTGATCCCCTTCACCCCTGCAGGCGCATCGGGCAGGCGGGCAAGGACAAGGTGGACGATATTGCCGCCAAAATCATGGTCGCCCGATGAAATGAAGATTTTCTGCCCGGTCACGGCAAAGCTGTGATCGTCCTGCGGCACGGCCTTGGTCTTGAGCAGGGCCAGGTCGGTGCCCGCGCCGCTTTCGGTCAGCGCCATGGCACCGGTCCATTCGCCGCTCACCATCCGCGGCAGATAGACGGATTTGAGCGTATCGCTGGCATGAGCAGCCATCGCTTCGCAGGCGCCGCGGGTGAGGCCCGGAAACAGGCCGAAGGACAGGTTGGCCGCGGACAGCATCTCGTCCAGCCAGAGCTGGAGGATGAAAGGCAGGCCCTGCCCGCCATGGGCCGGGTCGGCCGACATGGAGGCCCAGCCAGCAGCCACGAAATCGCGCCAAGCGTCAGCGAAACCGGCCGGGGTGACCACGTTGCCATCGACGAGGCGGCTGCCTTCTTCGTCACCATGGCGGTTGAGCGGGTGCAGCCGATCGGCGCACATCCGCCCCGCTTCCTCCAGCACCGCGACGGCAAGGTCGGCGTCGACCTCCTTGCCCGTGTCCGCCATCGCTGCGTCGAAGCCCAGCACCTGGGTCAACAGGAAGCGATAATCGTCGATCGGCGGAACGTAGCTGAACATCAGGCCTCTCCTCAGAGCATGGCGCTTCACTACACCAAACATGTGTTACAGTCAATTGGAGAGGGCGGCTCAGGACGGCCGTTCTGAAGCAAAAATCCTATCCGTGTCGGAAGATCGTGACGATCTGCGCGGCGATCTCGCCGGGCGAAAGGCGGCCAGCCCGATACCAATCCGACGCCGAATTCAGCTGCGACAACAAGAGATTGCGATAGATGGAGCGATCGATCAGAGATGGCAGCGGCAGTACGTCTACCAGCGACCGGAACAGGTCTTCGAAGCGGTCGCGCCGCGCGATCAACTGTTCGCGCACCGCATCGGGCACCTCGCGAAAATCATTCATCATCGGCGTCGTGATCGAATCCGGCGCAAGCTGAATGTCCAGCAGGGCCGTGCAGGCCGCCGTCAGCCTGGCCCACGGATCGTCCTGCGCGCCAATGTCTTGGGCGATCCTGTATTCGGCGGCGTCCAGGGCGGCATTGTGCAGTTCGACAAACAGCGCGTCTTTTGACTTGATATGGTGGTAGAGCGACCCGCCCAGCACGCCAGCCTGTTCGCCGATATCGCGCATCGATGTCCCGCGATATCCCTTTTTCGCGAACAATTGCGCGGCGATTTCCAATATCTGACGGCGGCGTCCCGATCCTTCATCGTTCGATCCGCTCGCTAGCCCCTGTTTCTTCATCAGGACGCGCTAGCATATCTCGCCATGGCGGCGAAGCCCCCGCCGATAGCGCCGCGCCCGCGTGGACTGTGGCTAGACAGGAAGCGTGAAAGCGCCAGCAAAGTTTTAGATGTCTGGGCTGCTGCGCCGACGGGCAAGTCAACGCAGCAGCCCAAATCAAGCCAATCAGGCGAGCGTGCGCAACGATGGCTCGCGGGCGTAGAAGCGCTGGCTAGCGGCCTTGATGAACATGTCGTCCAATCCGGTGACGCCCTCGTCAGCGACGACGCCGCCCTTGTCCAGCAAGGGCTGCGCGGCCTCGCTGGCGCCGATCGCCTTGAGATGCCCGAAGGCATTCATCGCAAATTCCACCGCTGCGCCCTCCTTCAGCAAGGCATCGCAACCCTCTGGCGAGAGAATGATCGCAATCGCGTCGAAGATCTGGCTGGGCGAGCCGGCAAGTTGACCGTCGGCCTTACGCTGCGATCCGTCGGACAGCTTGGCGCCGCCAACCTTGGGCGCGACGACCACGGCCTTGCCCTTCGCCTTTTCGATACGCGCAATCAGCGCATCGAGTTCGCCAGCGTCTGTCCCATCGGCAATCAGGATACCGACGGCGCGCCCCTCCAGCATTGGCTTCATATTCTTCTGGATCGACAGGGCGTCGGACGGCGTCATGTCGACCGGTTCCTTGGCGGGCTGCGCCGCCTTGGGCAAGGCGATGCCAAGACCCGCCGCCACCCGCTTGGCCAGGTCTTCGTCAACATTGCGCAGATTGGCGACCATGCGCGGCGGCACCTGATCGAGCAGGCCGACCTTCGAAAGTTCAAATACGAAGGAAGAGGCGATATGCGCCTGCTCGCTTTGCGTCTGCGACCGATAGAAGAGCCGCGCTTGGCTGAAATGATCGGCAAAACTTTCGGCGCGGATGCGCAGCTTTTCGCCCTCTTCATCCTCGCCGCTGAACGCTGTCGACGTGGCGAAGCCGCGGGTGGGACTTTCCCGTGGCCCGGCTTCTTCGCCATGCGCGGCAAGGCTGTTGGGTTCGTAATTGGCGCGCCCCTTGGGCACCGTCATCTGCATCTGACCGTCGCGCTGGAAATTCTGGAAGGGGCAGCGCGGGGCATTGACCGGGATCTGGTGGAAATTGGCGGTGCCAAGACGCGACTTCTGCGTATCGAGATAGGAGAAGAGCCGCCCTTGGAGAAGCGGATCGTTGGAGAAGTCGATGCCAGGCACGATATTGGCCGGGCAGAAGGCAACCTGCTCGGTCTCCGCGAAGAAGTTATCGACATTGCGGTCCAGCACCATCCGGCCGATTATGCGAACGGGCACATCCTCCTCCGGGATCAGCTTGGTCGCATCGAGCACGTCATAAGGCTGTGCGTCGGCGAACGCCTTGTCGAACACCTGGATGCCGAGTTCCCATTCGGGGAAATCGCCGGTATCGATGGCTTCGAACAGGTCGCGGCGGTGATAGTCGTTGTCGGCCGCCTGAAGCTTGAGCGCCTCGTCCCAGATGGTCGATTGGAGGCCAAGTTTGGGCTTCCAGTGGAACTTCACGAAATGGGTTTCGCCGGCCTCATTCACCAGCAGGAAGGTGTGGACGCCGAACCCCTCCATCATACGCAAGCTGCGCGGCAGGGTGCGATCGGACATGGCCCACATAAGCATATGCGTGGTTTCGGGCATGAGCGACGCCCAATCCCAGAAGGTGTCGTGGGCGCTGCCCGCCTGGGGATAACCGCGGTCGGCCTCCATCTTGACGGCATGGACCAGGTCGGGGAATTTGATCGCATCCTGGATGAAGAAGACCGGGATGTTGTTGCCAACCAGATCCCAATTGCCTTCGCTGGTATAGAATTTGACCGCAAAACCACGCACGTCGCGCGGCGTATCGACGGAGCCGGCGCCGCCAGCCACGGTAGAGAAGCGCACGAACACTTCGGTCCGCTCGCCCTTGCGGAACAGCGCCGCCTTGCTGAGGTCCGAAATATCGTCGGTCGCCTCGAAATAGCCGTGCGCTCCGCTGCCGCGGGCATGGACGATCCGCTCTGGGATACGCTCATGATCGAAGTGGAAAATCTTTTCGCGCAGCACGAAATCTTCCAGCAGCGTCGGGCCGCGCGCGCCGGATTTCAGGCTGTTCTGGTTATCGGATATGGCGATGCCCTGGTTGGTCGTGAGGATGGCGCCGGCATCGGCGGACTCCGCGATCTGATGCGTTTCACCACCGTTGGCGGGCGTATGGGACTTGGGCGTTCTGGCCATGATATTTCCTTATGATTGTTCAGGATATGCGGTGGGGAGGGGTAGGAGTCAGGCCGCCATGCGATTTTCGTGCAGATCAGGGACGGACGCGACTTCATCGGTATGGACCTGGAAACCTGCAAGTCGCACCGGGCCGAATGCCGTCGTCAGCGCCGTATCGGCCGCGTCACGGCCACAGGCCATCAGGATGCGCCCGATCCGGGGTATGCGATGCCGCGCGTCAAAACTGTGCCACTCGCCGCCCAGATAGACTTCGAACCAGGCGTGGAAATCCATCGCCACATCCACAGGATCAACGCCAATGTCGCCGAGATATCCGCTGCAATATCGCGCCGGAATATTCATGCACCGGCATAGCGCAATGGCCAGATGGGCAAAGTCGCGGCATACGCAGACTCGCTCCTGATAGGCTTCCCACGCCGTCCTGGTCGATCGCGCATGAGGATAGCCATAGGTCAGATGGTGATGCACGAAATCGACGATCGCCTGGACCCGCTGCCAACCCGAAGGAATATGACCGAATAATCCCCAGGCGACGCCGGAGAGCAGATCGGTTTCACAATAGCGGCTGCCTGCAAGAAAGATCAGCGCGTCCGCCGGCAGATCATCAATCTCATGCTGGTGCGCGTTGGGACTTTGGCGATCGGCCACGCCACAGTCCGCTATGACGAAATCGCAGGATATGCGGGTCATGCCGGGCTGGAGCAGAAAGCGGGTGCAGATATTGCCATACACATCGCGATCGTCCTGCATGGGAAGGCCGCGATCATTAAGGATGCTATGCGGGGTTTTCAGGTCAGCCAGACGCGAGGGCCGGACAGTGAGCATCGTGATCATCTGTGTCGGGGCATGGGCTGCAAAGAGAAGATCATAGCCGGCACGAATGAGCATGTGCGAATTCCATATCATGATGATGCCGCCGCCATGCTTGCTGATCGCCTGAACCGATTCGCGCCATGGTGTCAGGGGAGCGATCCTATGCGGTGAAAGTTCCCCCCATTGATCGAGATCATGATGATTGAGACAGCAGCGCGACCGGCCTTCAGTCCGGCTCCGCCGTCTGGCTTCGCGCTTGATCCGCCGCGCGAACCAGCGCCCTGCCTGTCGCTTCCGCGGCGTCAGCGGTCATGGTGACGGCCACGCCGTCCGGGCCATCGAGGAAGACCACCCCCTCCTCCGCCGTCGCTGCGCCCGCCATGTCCTGAATAGCTGTGGTCGGCATGATATCTCCTGTCTTCACTGTCCTAAACGGAGAGCGATCGGTCGGAGTTCCTGCTGCTATTCATCGATGAACAGATAAGATGGATCAAATTCGCTGAGCCGTGCGAGCGCAGGCCGGTCGAGTAGCTGCACCTGACCGCCCCGCATCTGCAACAGGCCTCTTTCCTTCAACACGCGCAGCATGCGGTTCATATGCACCGGCGTGATGCCGCACGCCTCACCCAGGTCATTCTGGGTCATGGCGAGATCGAAGCTGACGCCATCGCTGAGGCCCACCGCGCGCAGCTTTGCCTCTATCTCACAGAAAAAATGGCCGACGCGCGCCACCGCATCCAGACGGCCGAGACGAAAAATCCATTCGCGATGCATGGCCGCATCGAGCAGCGTGCTGAACCACAAAAGTTTGGCCAATCCGGGTCGCTCGTTCATTACAATGTCGAGATTGCGGTGCGGCACCGTCGCAATCTTGCACGCCGTCAAGGTCGCGACGTCGTGATCGAGATGCTTGAGCGGGTACGCGTGCAGATCGACGAAATCGCCCGGCACATGCACGGCGACAAGTTGCCGCAGCCCTTCGCGATCATCCATGTACCGGCAGATGAGGCCCTCGATAAGATAGGTGCTGAAGTGCATCCTTTCACCCTTGCGCACCAGGGTCATCCGGGCGGGTAAGGAGCGGACTTCACCCACCGACGCTTCGAGCGCGGCCCGATCCTCCGGCAGGATTTGCTCCTTGCGTCGATGGCTCAGAAAATCGTCGAATATCATGGGACCTCATGGGAGCTTTGGATCATTGCACCCATGATCGCCTATCCTCGCCAGCTTGCAAGGTGAATAGGGATTCATACCCGATGTCAGAAATTCGCAAGGCTGATTTGGTCGATCCTCAAGATATGAACTGACAGATGAAAATCGCTAAGGGTCCAACCGCCTGCTACCGCTATTTCCCGGTGGGGGTTTGCGCAGTACGGATGCGCCAATCGGCGTTGCTGCGCCGAATATATTGGCGCAACGCCGCGAGGTTGGCATCGTCAAACTCCTCGAAACGCGGCATGCCGTTGGACACCAGCGCGCCGTCCCGAACGACCGTTGCAAAGGTCGCGGGATCGAGTGGCACGGTGGAGGCCCGCAGATCAGGGGCATGGCCGGCCGCGATAACATCGACGCCGTGGCATACGGCGCAATGACGGGCGTAGGTCAGCATGCCGCGAGCCTCCACGGCAGGATCGGGCTTGAAATCCAGGTCGGTAGCAGGGGTAAGCGGCACGATGTCGGCCTTGGGCAGGGTCGCCTTGCCATCGAGCGCGAAGGTCAGAATGCGCCGCGCCTGGGTGCGATAGTCGATGCTGACCGGCAGCAGCGCGCCGAACGCCGCGCCGCTGGTGCCCATGCCGGTGATGACGGTCACATATTGCTTGCCATTGACGGCATAGCTGATCGGCGGCGCAGTGACGGGCGCCTGCGCGGCGAAGCGCCATAACGGCTTGCCGCTGTCGGCGGCATAGGCGTTGAACTGGCCGTCGATCCGCCCCTGGAAGACCAGGTTACCCGCAGTGGTCATCACGCCGCCATTCCATGGCCCCGGCGTCGGCACTTTCCACGCCGCGCGCTGGCGCACCGGGTCCCAGGCGACCAGCGCGCTGGTGGCGTTGGTGGGTCCGGCATCCTTGACCACGAAATTGGGGATAGCCGCGCCGTCCACCGCATTACCGGGCGCGCGCACCCAATTGGCCCGCGTGATACCGACATCATTATAGCTGGTCGCCATCTCGATCGCAGGGATATAGACCAGCCCCGCCTTGGGATTATACGCCATGGGTAGCCAGGTATGCGCGCCGACCGGGCCGGGCCACATGGTGAAGGTTTTGCCATCGGGATAGCGTGCATCGGGGTCTTCGACCGGGCGGCCGGTTTTCAGGTCGATGCGCTTGGCCCAGCTTACCTTGACGAAGGGCTTGGCCGATATGAGCTTGCCGTTGGTCCGGTCGATGACGTAGAAAAAGCCGTTCTTGGGCGCGGTCATCAAGACCTGGCGCAGCTTCCCGTCGATGGTGAGGTCAGCCAGTTCCATGTCCATCGAGGCGTTATAGTCCCACGTTTCGCCCGGATTGACCTGATAATGCCATTTGTAGCTGCCGGTCTTGGCATCCAGCGCGACGACGGATGCCAGGAACAGATTGTCCCCCTTGCCTTCGCTGCGCACCTTGTGGTTCCAGGGTGAGCCGTTGCCGACGCCCAGGATGATCGAGTCGGTACTGGCGTCATAGGTCATCGCGTTCCACACGGTGCCGCCGCCGCCATATTTCCACCAGTCGCCGGCCCAGGTCCGCGCCGCCATTTCCATGGCCTTATTCTCAAACCCGTCCTTCGGGTTGCCCGGCACGGTATAGAAGCGCCAGAGTTGCTTGCCGGTCTTGGCGTCATAAGTGGTGACATAGCCGCGCACCGAACTAACGTCGCCGCCGCCGAAGCCGATGATGACCTTCCCCGCGAAATAGCGCGGCGGGCCGCTGATGAAGCTGGCATTGTCGATCGGCATGGTGCGCGACGACCAGGCGAGCGAGCCCGTCTTCGCATCGATCGCCAGCAAGCGACCGTCATGGGTGCCCACGAACAGCTTGCCCTCGCCATAGGCAAGGCCACGTATGCCCCAGCCCTGACGCAGCTTGCGGCCCGATGCTTCGGCGGCCTTGCTGTCATATTCCCACAATAGCTTGCCTGTCACTGCATCGATCGCGCGGACCACGGTATAACCCGTTGCGGTATAGACGATGCCGTCGATCGCCAGCGGCGCGGACACGCTGTTCTGGGGCGGCAGGTCCATCGACCAGACCAGGCCCAGCTTGGCAACATTGCCGCTGTCGATGCTGTCGAGCGGGCTATAATGTTGTTCGCCGCCGGTACGGCCGAACCCGGTCCAATTGTTCGGATCAAGCGCCGCATCGGTGGTGTCGCGGGTCGCAGGCGTGCAACTCGCCACGAGCAGGGCGGTGGCCGCAATCCTCATGATGATTATGGCCTTATGACGCGGCATAGATCCTCCCGGCACGCTTATCCCTACGTGATAGCGCGTCATAGGCGACTTGCGCCCCTGTCAAAGATGTTAGTCGCCGATGTGGCCGGAAAGCCTAGCCTGTCCAAACAAACAGGAGAGAATGATGGCGCGCCGCCCCGCCCGGATCGTGCAGAATGGCTATATCGTGCGCGATCTGGACGTCGCATGCGAACGCCTGCACGCGATGCTGGGCGTCGGGCCGTTCGTGGGCGGGACCGAGGTGCTGCTTGAGGACCATCATTATCGTGGCGCGCCCGCAACGCCCATCCGGCTGCGCGGCGTGTTCGTGCAGTCGGGCGAGCTGAACATCGAACTGATCGAGATTCTCTCGCCTGGTCCAAGCGCCTTTCACGACATGATCGACACGGCGCACGACGGGCTGCATCATGTCGCGCTCTTCTGCGAGGATTATGAGGCCGAAAAGGCGCGCTGGGTCGCGGACGGCCATGCGGTGGCCAGCGAGTTCACCACCGGCTTCGGCGCGAAGATATGCTATATCGATGCGCGCGATACGCTGGGACATTTCATCGAACTCTATCCCGAACATCCCATCATCCGCGCCATGTACGCCCGTACGGTCGAGGCGGCGCGCGACTGGGACGGCAAACAGTTGATTGTCCCCTGGTGACCCCCATGCCGCGAAAGGCCTTTGCCCATGATCGACCTGCAACGCTTTCATCATACCGGCATGGCCGTGGGCGATATCGACGCCGCGATGGCGCTGTTCGGCCCGGCGCTGGGGCTGGCATGGGCGCCGGTGCGGCATTTCGATCCCCTGCCCTTCTGGACGCCGGAAGCTGGATCGCATGAGGTGCATGTGAAGGCGACCTATTCGCTAGGCGGCCCGCATCATCTGGAACTGGTGCAGGGAACCGGTCCCTTCTACGATCCCGATCGCGCGCCGGACGCGCGGCATGTCGGCATCTGGGTCGATGACCTGAAAAGCGAGACGGACCGGATGGTCGGCGAAGGCTGGCGCGTGGTTGCGGCTGGCGCGTCGCCGGAAGAAGGCTATGGGCTGATCGCCTATGTCGCGCCGCCGGTGCCCGGATTGCTGGTCGAGCTGATTTCGACCGACCTGAAACCGGTGATCGACGACTGGTTGGGCGAGTAACCTGGATCATCAGCCCATGCTGATAGGCCGGATCACGTCGCGGCCGTCGAAACCGACCGATGCTTGCTTTACGGAATCATAGAAGTCGGTCAGCACCGGCGCGCCTTCGTAAAGCTCGATCATGTGGCCGTAGCGCGCGACCGCGTCCATCATCAGAAAGCGGAAGCCGTCGTTCATCTCCGCCTCCAGCGCGGTCGCGAACCCGGCCTGTTCGCAAGCGGTGCGCGCGCTTTCCAGATCATCGACGATCAGCGCGACATGGTGGAACCCCTCCTCCCCCGGCGCGAACATATCGTGGAAGACGGAAGGGCCGACATTATTCTGCTGCACGAATTCGATCATCAGGTCGTTCCACTGACCATAGGCGGAACTATGGTCGAGCGGCGCCGCCACGCCGCGATGCAGGCAGCGTTTTAGTGGGATATGATCCGCCACGAAATAGGGACCGGACCCGAAAGTCGCGGCATGGGCGATAGCGGCCGCGCGCACATCCTGGACGAAATAGGCGATTTGCCGGATCGGCAACCCAGCGATCATGCCGCGACCGACCGGCGCGCATCCGCCGCGATCAGGCTGGCCGCGTGCCAGGCGAGCGCCATGACCGGACCGTTGGTGTTGCCCGACACTGGCGATGGCATAACGGAACAATCCACCACGCGCAGGCCGGACACGCCGCGCACGCGCAGGCGGTCGTCCACCACCGCCGCATTATCGCTGCCCATGCGGCAGGTCGCGACTGCATGGGTGCCGCACAGCGACAGACGGCGAAAGGCGCTGAGTATCTCGGCATCGCTCTGGCAGGCGATGCCCGGCACCAGTTCTTCCCCGACATAGGGTTTCAGGGCCGGCTGCTGCATATAGCGGCGCATATAGCGCACCATCGCGACCGCGGCATGTTCATCCTCCGGCGTCGTCAGCCAGTTGGGCGTGATGACCGGCGGCGCGGCAGGATCGGGCGAGCGCGCCATAATGCTGCCCTCGCTGGTCAGGCGCAAAAGCTGGCCGTAGATCGTCAGACCCGGCAGGCGTTCGACATCGGCGAGCGGGACGGGGAAATTATCGTCGCTCCGCGCGAAAGTGAAGCCGCCCATATAGAGCTGTGCGTCGGGTCGATCGACATCGGGTTCCGTCCGCACGAACGCGCCAACTTCGAATGGTCCGGTAGCCATCGGTCCCTTGCGGGTCAGAAAATATTGCGCGACGCTGGCCATCAGGCCCAGCCCGTGGAAACGCCGGTTGATGCCCGGATCGCCCTTCAGCCGATAGGGCAGCGAAATGCCCAGATGATCGCGCATCCGCGATCCGACATCCGGGCTGTCGGTTACGACGGCGATGCCCAGTGATCGCAGGTGATCGGCCGGGCCGATGCCGGACAATTGCAATAGCTTGGGACTGTTGATCGCGCCCGCCGACAGGATCACTTCGCCAGTGCAATGGAAGGTCAGCAAATCATGGCCGCGACGGCCGACGACGCCAATCGCCACGCCATTCTCCACCACGATGCGTTCGACCAATAGGCCCGGCTCGATCTTGAGGTTAGGCCGCTTTCGCGCGGGGTCCAGGAACACCACCGCCGCGCTCTGACGGCGGCCGTTCTTGATATTATGGGCGTAATAGCCCACGCCCTCCTGATCCTCCCGGTTGAGATCCTCCTTGCGCGCCAGCCCCATCTGCTCGCCCGCTTCGATCAGCGCTTCGGCCACGGGATAGCGGAATTTGCCCGTGCTGATATGGACTGGGCCGCCCGCCCCGCGCTGGTCGTCGGCGCCCAGTTCATGATCCTCGATTGCCATGAACGCCTGCTTCATGGTTGGCCAGCCCCAACCGGTCGCGCCCTTGGCTTCCCAGTCGGCATAATCCTCCGGCTGGCCGCGCACATAGATCATGCCGTTGATCGAGCTGGAGCCGCCCAGCACTTTGCCGCGTATCCATAATTCGGACGCGGGCATGCCCGGTTCGCGCGGCTGATCGACCGGATAATGCCAGGCATGGTTGGGATCGAGCACCAGCTTGCCCAGCCCCTTGGGCATATGGATCAGAAAGCTGCTGTCCTGCCCGCCCGCTTCCAGCAACAGCACCCGGTTGCGCGGATCGGCGGACAGTCTTTCGGCCAGCACGCACCCGGCCGACCCCGCGCCGATGACGATATAATCGAACTGATCGGCCAAAACGCCCTCTCCTTATCTGATTCTATGGGTATCATCGGATGATGTCGCTGCCTGTCAGCTAGTCGAAACATCAGGCCGACCTGTCGGTCGCCGTAACGACCCTAGTGTTTTGTTGAGGTTGTGAGCGGCCGTCGCCCCCGCATAACGTGCATTACAAATACAGCCTTGGCGGCTGACATAAGAACAACAGGGAGACGGTGATGACCGACAGGAAGAACATGCCTACATTGGGTTTGCTGAGCGGCTGCGCGCTGTCCGTACTAGCCTGCGCCGCGCTTGGTGCACCGGCGATGGCGCAGGACGCCGCCGCGCCCCAGTTGGAAACCGGCCAGATCCAGGACATCGTGGTCACCGCCCGCCGCCGCGACGAGACATTGCAGCAGACCCCGATCGCAATCACCGCCTTCTCGCCCAGCCAGCTAGAAAACAAGGCCGCGATCAATATCGGCGACTTGCAGGGCGCGGCGCCGAACGTCCTTATCACCAACCAGAATAGCGGCGCGGCAGCCGCCAACGTGTCGATCCGCGGCCTGACCTTCGCCGACGTCGAAAAATCCTTCGAACCGACCGTCGGCGTCGTCGTGGATGGGGTGTTCATCGGCACCAATACCGGGCAATTCTTCGATTTCTTCGACATCAGCCAGATCGAAGTGCTGCGCGGGCCACAGGGCACCTTGTTCGGCCGCAACACGATCGGCGGTGTCATCAACATCCGCCGCACGCGCCCGACCGGCGAATGGGGCGGCAAATTCGAACTGAGCTATGGCAATTATGACAGCTGGGCAGGCCGCGCCGTCGTCAACGTGCCGATCGTGGAGGGTGTTCTGGCCGCCAAGGCCTTTTACTTCCACAACCAGAGCGACGGTTATTATTACAACGCCATCCGCAACAAGCGGGTGGGCAAAAGCAATAACGAGAATTTCGGCGCCAGCTTCCTGTTCACCCCGTCCAGCAATTTCGACGCGCTGCTGACCTTGGAAAAGCAGGTGCAGGATTTCGAACCGGTCAATTCGAGCATTTCGAACGGCAGCGAAGCCTTTTGCAACCAGGCCATATTGGACGCGGTGATCGGCGCGCCCGGCCTGGTCGCTGCCGCGCCGGCCGATCAGTGCAATCGCAACACGACATCGGACCTCTACACCGTCTTCGGCAGCCCCACCGCGTCGCATTATAGCGCGCCCGCCGCGACGCTGGAGATGAATCTGGACCTGGGCGGGGTCAAGCTGACGTCGATCACCGGCTATCGCAAATCGGACGAGGACCAGACGCAGGACTTCGATTCCACCAGCGCCAATCTCTATTATGTGCGCCGCGTGCAGGATTTCCGCCAGTTCAGCCAGGAATTGCGGGCTGCGGGCAAGATCAGCGACGGGTTCGACTATGTCGTGGGCGCCTATTTCTACGATTCCAAATATAATCTGACGCAGGAAACCACCTTCGCGACCTTCCCCGCCCCGACCCAGGTGATTACCGGCACGTCGCAATCCTACGCCTTCTTCGGCGACTTCAACCTGCAGGTGGTGGACAAGGTGCGCCTGTCCTTCGGCGGCCGCTGGACCCATGACAAGAAAACCAATTATAATTTCGTCGCGCCCAACCAATTCCCCAAGGCTGGCTATACCGGTAGCAAGTTCACGCCCAAGATCGGTCTGGACTATCGCCCTACCGACGATCTGATGGTCTATGCGTCCTGGTCGCGCGGCTATCGGGCCGGCGGCCTGTCGGGACGCGGGCAGACGCTGATTTCATCGACCACGCCCTATGGCGCGGAAACAGTGGATTCCTACGAAGTCGGTTTCAAGAGCGCTTTCCTCGACAAGCGGCTGCTGTTCAACGTCGCGGGCTTCTATTCCGACTATAGCGACCTGCAGCAGAATACGACGATCCCGATTTCCGGCGGCATCGGCAACGAAACGGTCGTGACCAACGTCGGTTCGGCGCGGATCAAGGGGATCGAGGCGGAATTGATCGCCAAGCCGGTGACGGGTTTGACGCTCACCGCCTCGCTTGGCCTGCTGCGATCCAAGTTCAAGGACTTCATCACCCAGGCGCCTGTCGGCGGAGTGCTGACGACCTTCGACTATTCGGCCAATAACCTGATCTACAATCCGCGCGAGACACTGTCCTTGACGGCCGACTATGTCGTGCCGGTCAGCTTTGGCGAGGCGAAGTTTAACGTCAGCTACCGGAACATTGCGCCCTACGACCAGCAGATTTCCCAAGGGCCTACGACGACCGGCAGCAATGGCGTCATCATCGTCAACGGCAATGATCCGCGCGTGCGATCGGATCGCCAGGGCCTGCTCGACGCCAGCGCCACGCTCGAGTTCGACCTCAACGGGCACAAGGCGCGGGTGACGGCCTATGGCCGCAACCTGGCCGATGATCGCGGTCCCAATGCGGCGCTGACCGTCGCGGGCCTCTTCTCCTTCTCCTCGGCGCGTGAGCCGCGGACCTATGGCCTGCAATTTGGCTATCAATTCTGATGCACGTTTCGGCGGGCGATACGCATCATGTGTAGAGGAGCAGGCATGGTCGCGCCTGTCACCGGGGGCCAATGCGGGACCCCTGGCGCGCAGGACATGACCACCGACCAAGCCCTGTCGCACCGGCAGATCGCCGAACTGACGTTGGCCTATTGCCGGGGTGTCGATCGTGCCGATGAAGCGCTGCTGAAAAGCATATTTCATGACGACAGCATCGTAATCTGCGGCGCTTTTGAGGGCAATGGTCAGCAATTCGCGAGCGAAATCTGCACGATCGTTCGCGCGGTGTTCGACCAAACCCTACACAGCATCGATCACCAATCGATAGAGGTGACCGGCGACACCGCGATGGGGGAAACCTATGTCGTCGCGGTGTCGACCATGACCGACCTGGACCGGGGCAAATCGGAAATGCTGACCGGCGGCCGCTATCTCGATCGGTTCACCCGGCGCGATGGTATCTGGAAGTTCGCGGCCCGCACATTCGTCAGCGAATGGAGCCGGATCGACGGGACCAGCTGCACCGACGATGCGCCGTCGGCCACACAGGGCTTAGGCAGCCATCCTGCGGCGCGATGGCATTGACGCATGGAAGATAGGATGGACCTCGAAGCCGAAATCCGCAACCTGGCCGCGCGCCGCGACATTCAAAAGGCCATATTCGCCTATATGCGCGGGCAGGACCGGCTCGATCATGCGCTTCAGATGTCAGCCTTTCACGCCGATTCCGACGTCGATTGCGGCCTGCTGCGCGGCGGACCGCGTGCCTATACCGATTTCGCGCAGGGCTTCCTTGCGGGCATGGGCGGGAGCCAGCATATCATCGGCCAGATGGACATCGAGGTGGACGCCAAAGCCGGGACCGGCAGCGGTGAGGTCTATTTCTTCGCTTGGCACCGGCTGATCGAGGAGGGCGAACCCTATGACCTGTTCATGGCGGGCCGCTATATCGACGAATATAGCTGTAAGGACGACAAGTGGGCGATCCAGCGTCGCCGCGAACTGATCGACTGGGCGCGCAAGGATGCGCCGAGCGACGCCTTCATGGCGGGCATGCCGCTCGTCCATCTGTCGGGCCGCAACGGCACGGATTTCAGCCAGACGCGCGATTGGGCGTCGGGCACATCGGGACGCTGACGACATGACCATCAACCGCCGCTTCCTCCTGACCTCCCGGCCCGACGGCCTCATTAAACCCGGCGATTTCACGCTGGTCGATGAACCCGTCCCCGCGATCGGTCCCGACGAAATGCTGGTGCGCAACCATTATGCCTCGATCGACCCGGCTATCCGGGGCTGGCTGGACGATGTGCCCAGCTACCTGCCGCCGGTGGACCTTGGCGACGCGGTGCGGGCGACCACGGTGGGCGTGGTGGAGGCCAGCAATCTGGACGGCTTCGCGCCGGGCGACTGGGTGATGGGCCTCAACAAGATCGAGCAATACTCGGTGGCGCGCAAAGGCGGCTTTACCAGCCTGATTGACCCCAGCCTCGTTCCGTCCGTCACCCATTATCTCTCCGTCATGGGCGCTGTCGGGTTGACCGCCTATTTCGGGGTGAACGACATATTGAAGCCCCAGGCAGGCGAAACTTTCCTCATCAGCGGCGCGGCCGGCGCCGTTGGATCGCTCGTGGGGCAACTGGGCAAACTCGCGGGCGCACGGGTCGTCGGCATCGCAGGCGGACCGGACAAATGCCGCCGCCTGATCGAAGACTATGGTTTTGACGCGGCGGTCGATTATCGCGGCAAGGATGTCGATGCGCTGACGGCCGCGATCGGGGAAGCCTGCCCGGACGGCATCGACCTGGTGTTCGAAAATGTCGGCGGCATCGGCCTGGACGCGACGCTGGAACATATCAACGATCATGCGCGCATCGCCCTGTGCGGCCTGATATCGGAATATAATGGCGCGCCCTATGGCACCCGCAACCTGTGGAAGCTGATCGCGCGGACGGCGACCATTCGCGGCTTCCTGATCAGCGAATTTCTCGATCGGTTCGCCGAGGGCGGCATGGCGATGGCAAAACTGGTGGGTGAGGGCAAGCTGCGGTTCGACGAACATATCGACGAAGGCATCGACAATGCCTTCGCCGCGTTCATGCGGCTGTTCGAGGGCAGCAACCAGGGCAAGATGATCCTGAAGCTGATCTAGAAGCGAAGCGGATCAGCCACTGCCTGCCCCGGATCGGCGGGATGGCCGAAAAGTCGGACTTGCGCCTGCATTGTGTCGAAAAATTCCCAGATTTCACGGATGGTGCCGTCTTCGACGCGGAATATCTGGCAATAGGTCTGCTCGTAGCGTTCGCCATCCTTTGTTTCAGCGCCGCCTTCCATCATGCCGACCACGGTCGGGCCATCCACGGCCATGATGCGATAGCGGCGGGCCAGATTGACGGTGCCGGGGACGAGATTGGCCATGACCAGCGGGAAAACTTCATCGAACAATTGCCGCTTGCCGTAGGAACGCCCCGACACCGCAGTTCGACCGACGACATTATTGATAAAGTCATCGTGCAACGTCGCTGCAAACCCATCAATGTCCATCGCGGAGAGGCTGCGATACCATTTCTCTACTATGGATCGGGGATTAGTGGGCATGGCTTATCTCCTTGTTCGAACGATCAAATCATGGTCAAAGCCGCACGACCTGCTTGCCCCGGTTGGCGCCGGTAAACAGCCGCGCCAGCGCCGCCGGGGCATTGTCCAGCCCTTCCAGCACATCCATCTGCCAGCTGATCCGCCCGGCCAGCGCCAATACCGCCAAGCGCACCCGGATCATCGGCCACCTTGCCTCATGGTCCAGAACGATGAACCCGCCCATCGTCGCCCGGCGCAGGATCAGGCTGAAATAATTGGCCGGTCCCGCGATGTTGCCTGCCTGCTCATAACGACTGATGCCGCCGCAGAGCACCACCCGCGCGCCGATCGCCAAGCGCGCCAGCATCGCGTCCAGCACGTCGCCGCCGACATTGTCATAGACGACATCGACGCCATCGGGGGCCAGCGCCTTGAGCTGCTTCGACACGTCGCCCGCCTTATAATCGATCGCGGCGTCGAACCCGGCTTCATCGACCAGCCAGGCGCATTTTTCAGCACCACCGGCGATACCGATCACCCGGCATCCCGCAATCTTGGCCAGTTGTCCTGCGACCGAACCCGTCGCACCGGCCGCGCCTGAGACAAGGACCGTGTCACCTGCCACGGGGCGACCGATGTCGTGCAGCCCGACCCAGGCAGTCAGGCCCGGTATGCCGAGCAACCCCAGCATGGCTTGCGGCGGCAAATCAGGATGGCAGATGTCGAAACCCGTGCCGTCGCTGACCAGCGCCTCGGTCCAGCCGGTCATGCCCGCGACCATCGTGCCGACCGGGAACTTGCCGCCCTCGCTCACGACCACTTCCGCCACGCCCATGCCGCGCATGACGTCGCCCAGCTCGATCGGCGCGACATAGCCGCCGAAATTTTCCATCCACCCCTTTTGTGCCGGCTCGAACCCCAGCCAGCGCGTCGCCAACAGCATCTGACCCTGACCGGGCACCGGCATGGGCCCATCGACCATCGTAAAGTCGGTGGCGGCGACCGGGCGACCGATCGGGCGGTCGGCAAGGACTAGCTGACGCATCAATGCCCTGCGTTCGCGCGCTTGATCTTCTTGGCGAGGCTCCATTTATGGACCTCGGTCGGGCCGTCATAGATGCGAAAGGCGCGGATTTCGCGGAACACTTGCTCGACCATCGTGTCCTGCGTGACGCCGGTGCCGCCCATTACCTGGATGCAGCGATCAGCGACGCGGAACAGCGCTTCGGACACCGCGACCTTGGCCATCGAGCTTTCGGTGGTGCCCAGTTCGCCGCTGTCCAGGACATCGGCACACCAGTCGATGATGAGTTCGCATTGCTTCAGGTCGATGAGGTTTTCCGCCAGCGGAAAGCCGACACCCTCATGATCGATCAGCGGCTTGCCGAAAGCATGGCGCTTGCAGGCATAGGCGGACGCAATCTCCTGCGCGCGGATGCACGCGCCCAGCCAGCGCATACAATGGGTGAGCCGCGCGGGGCTGAGGCGGATTTGCGCATATTCGAAGCCCTTGTGCAGCTCGCCCAGCACCTGGTCCGGCGACACGCGCAGATTGTCGATCGCGATCACGGAATGGCCGCCGGGCATCGAGCCGTCTAGCGTGTCCATCACTCGCTCGATACGGATCGCCGGATCGGGCAGGTCGACCAGGAACATGGTCGCCGCCATCTTTTCCGCCGTACCGCTATTGGCCATGACGATGCCGACCTTCGCGCCCTTCGCCCCGGTAATGAACGCTTTGCGCCCGTTGATCACCCAATGGTTGCCGTCCTGCACTGCGCGCGTCTGCATCATCGACGGGTCGGCCCCGGCACCGCCATCCTCGGCCGGTTCGGTCATGAAGAAGGCGGACCGCGCTTCGCCGCGGTGCATGGGGGCAAGGAAATGATCCTTTTGCGCCTGCGTGCCGACCTTGCCGATCAGATACATGTTCCCCTCGTCCGGGGCGGCGGTGTTGAGCGCGGTCGGACCAAGGATGGACAGGCCCGACGTCTTGAGCACCAGCGCGGTTTCGCGATGGGTCAGATGCCCGCCATCGGGCAGGACATGGGGCGTCATCAGCCCGGCGGCGCGCGCCTTGCCGCGCATTTCGGCGACCAGCTCCTCCATCGGACCATGGGCGTCCTGACGCGGGTCTTTTTCATAGGGGATGATAACGTCGCGCACGAAGCGTTCGACCCGCGCGGCCAGATCGGCGGCACGCTGGGTCGGCGCGGAATGAGGAGCGGTAATCATGGGCAATTCAGTCCTTTCGGGCGGCCATGGCGCGAGCCAGGCTGGCGAGTTCGGGCAGCGTGTCGACCAGACTGGCGGCTTCGGGTGAGGCGGCCGTCCCGCGCGCCATCCGCCCTTTGATGCCGTGAATGATCGCAGCGAAGCGGAACATGTTGAACGCAAGGTAGAAGGACAGATCGTCAATCCCGCCTCTGCCTGTTCGGGCACAATAGGCCGCGACATAGTCGTCCTGGCGCGGGATGTTGAGGGCAACGAGATCCGCGCCCTTGAAGCCGCCAATGATATGGGGCGGCAGATGGTACATCATCAGATGATAGGTAAAATCGGCGAGCGGATGGCCGAGCGTCGACAGTTCCCAGTCCAGCACCGCCAATATCTTCGGCTCGGTCGCGTGCCAGATCATATTGTCGGCGCGAAAGTCGCCGTGCACCACGCTGCTTTCGTCGCCTGCCGGAATGTTGGTCGGCAGCCAGTCGACCAGCCAGTCCATATCGTCCAGTCGCCCGGCTTCGCCATCCTCGCCATATTGGCGCGACCAGCGCGCAATCTGGCGTTCGAAATAATTGCCGGGCCGTCCATAATCGCCAAGGCCGATCGCGTCAGGGGCAAAGCCGTGCAACTGGGCGATCGTGGCATTCATCGCGTCGAAATAGAGCGGCCGCTCCTCCGACGTCAGGCCGGGCAATGTCGAATCCCAGAAAATGCGCCCTTCCACCATTTCCATCAGGTAGAAGGCGGTGCCGACGATGGTGTCGTCGTCACACAGGGCATAGGCTTTGGCGACCGGAAAGCCCGCGGCCTCCAAGGCGCGGATTACGCGATATTCCCGTTCGATCGCGTGCGCGCCCTTGAGCAACTGGCCCGGCGGCTTGCGGCGCATGACATATGGGCGCGTCGGCGTGGTCAGCTTGTAGGTCGGGTTGGATTGGCCGCCCTTGAACTGTTCCGCCGTCAGCGGCCCGGCAAAACCCTCCACATGGTCCGCCATCCAGGCAGCCAGTCGGTCCATATCGAATCCATGCCCTTCGCGGATCGCGCCCGATCCGGCGAAGCGCTGCTGCGCGCTGCTCTCCATCATCATTCTGCGTCGATGAATTTCATCAACGTATTTTGGAACTGGCGAATCTGGATTTCCTGATAATTGGCCAGTTGCACCTGCCCATTGGCGGAGCTTTTCAGGCCCTGCTGCACGAAGGGCAGATTTTCCATATCCTGTTCGAACACATCGCCCAAAATGCCGATCTCCGCCGCTTCGGTCCATTTTTGGGCGTCGGTCAGGAAATGCATCGGCGGGCATTTGGGCGGGGTTTCGCCGGGCGGCGTGCGGGTGAGGATGCGTACTTCCATCAGGCAATGATCGACATCATGCCAGGGCCGCCAGCGATAGACGATATTGGGCTGGAACCCGGCCCAGGGGCTGTAATTGGGAAAGACATTGTAGAGCAGCGCGTCCATCATCTCGCTATCGGACGCAAAGCTGATGTCCTGTCCGAACATCTTGCTGGTCGTTTCGCGCAGGCTGGCGCCCAACGCTGCGCGCGCCGTAACGCCGTCGGGCACTTTGACGTTATAGCCGCCTTCGGGCTGCTCCTCATAATTGTCGGACGATCGGCCATTATATTTCACGAACTCGTCCACGATCCATTGCTGCGGCTTGCCGTCGGGATCGATATGGGGCGACATGGTGCCAAAGGGCGTGACCGTCAGGTTCGTATAGTCGCCATAGATATTGTAGGATGAATTGGCGTCGCCCGTGAACGGCAGCAATTGGGGGTGAGTGACAACGGTGTGCCAGCTTTCCATGAAAGCCTCCATCACCACCTTCCAGTTGGCCGGCACCACCTTTCCGACCCAGATGACGGTCGTGCATTCCTCATGCTTCCAGCGCTGGAAATGCTCCGGTAGCGGGGCGAGGAACTCTTCGATCGTCGGCCCTTCGGCGGCTTCCCGAATGAAGATATAGCCGCCCCAGCGGCCGACCGACACTTCGGGCAACGCCATCTGATCGTCCGACAGATGCGCAAAATCCCAGCGGCACGGGATCTGCTTCATCGACCCGTCCATATTCCAGGTAAAGCCATGGAAGGGGCATTGCAGTTCGCCCGCCCAGCCGCTTTCCAGCTTCAGCTTGCGGCCGCGATGCAGGCAGACATTGTAGAAGGCGCGGACGGACATATCGTCTTGCCGCACGAGGATGAAGGATTTGCCGACATTCTCATACACCGCATAGTCGCCTGGTTCCGGCAATTCTTCTTCGCGGGCGGCAAATTGCCAGACCTTGGGCCACATTTTCTGCTTTTCCAGCTCGAAAAAGGCCGGGTCGGTATAGCGTGACGCGGGGATCGGATCGGACCCCAGATTTTCATAGACATCCTGATAGAGATATTCCGGCACTTCATTGGTGTCGGCCAGCGCCAGGTCGCGATAGGACGGCCCCGGACAACGCGGCAGCGGCTCTCCCTTGATCTGTGGCGGGGCTTTGATCTGGGGATCGGCGTCGGCCATGGTCTCGAATCTCCTCTTCCTTCACCCAACCTATCGAAAGTCCGGCGCTTTATGACCTATGGATTGCGTCAGGCGATCCAAGGCGTTGATGGGTTGACCTAGTGATAATCACAGGGAAGCGCCAACCCCGCACGCTCTATCATCCTTCTCGTCGGCCACGACCGGCGCTTAGGAGAGTTATGACCGGCACGCATCGCACCATCACGCTGGCCCGCCGTCCCGAAGGCCTGCCGCAGGCGGGCGACTTCGCGTTGGCGCAAGCGCCGCTGCCCGTGGTGGCGGAGGGCACGATGCTGGTCCGCAACCGGGTGTTCGCGATCGATGCGGCCATCCGGGGCTTCATGGACGACCGGCCCAGCTATCTGCCGCCCCTGGCGATCGGCGAAACCATCCGCGGCATGGCTCTGGGCGAAGTGGTGGAGAGCCGTCTGACGGGCTTTTCAGCAGGCGACATCGTCCGGGCGCTGGCGGGATGGGAGGAATATAGCCTGCTGGCCGCCGACGCGCTGGGCCTGGAAAAATGCGACTGCCCTGATCGGGACGCGCTGTCGCTCTATATGGGCACGCTCGGCCCGTCGGGCCTGACCGCCTATGTCGGGCTGTTCGCGATCGGGCGGATCAAGCCGGGCGATACCGTCGCGATCAGCGCGGCGGCGGGCGCGGTCGGCAATGTCGCCGGACAGATCGCGCGCCTGTCCGGGTGCCGCACGATCGGCATCACCAGTTCGCCCGGCAAGGTCGCGTTGTGCCGCGATCTGGGCTTTGACGCGGTCATCGATTATAATGCGCCCGGCACGCTGGACGAGAAGATAGCCGCCGCTGCGCCGCAGGGGATTGACGTCTATTTCGACAATGTAGGGGGTGAGATATTGGATGGCGTCCTGCCTCATCTGGCCGATCACGGCCGGGTGGTCGTGTGCGGCATGATCGCAAACTATAATCATGCCGACGAACCCTATCCGATCCGCAACCTTTGGCAGGTGCTGGTCAAACGCGCGACGATGCAGGGATTCCTGACCTATGAGCATCCAGAGTATCTGGCCGAGGCGCAATCGCGTATCGGGGCATGGGTGAAGGCTGGCGACCTGCGCCCGCTGGAAAATGTGACCTATGGGCTGGACGGCGCGCCGAATGCCCTCATACGATTGATGAGCGGCAGGACGACGGGGAAAACCGTCGTCTGCCTGCCCTAGAGCGGTATGGCCCGGCTAAGCCGGATCGGCCGCTTTAGTTTGTTGTTGACGCGATTTCCAAGTCATCAAACGATACCGTTTGATTTGAAATCGCTCTAAGGAGAAAGACGCGACCATGGGCTATCATGACATCATCGGCAACGAAGCTGCCCGGATGCTGGACTTTGTTGAGACCGGCACGACCGACTGCGCGCCCGAAACCATGGCCGTGCCCGCCGCCGCCTATACCGACCCGGCCTGGTTCGACCGGGAAATGGCGGAGATATTCCTGAAACTGCCGCTGCTCGCCGCATTGACCGCCGAAATGCCCAATCCGGGCGATTACAAGGCGATGGACCTGATGGGAAAGCCCATCCTCATCACGCGCAGGACCGACGGTTCGGTCGCGGCAATGTATAATGTCTGCTCACATCGCGGCATGATCCTCAAGCCAGAGGGCCATGGCAACGCCAAGCGCTTTTCCTGCCCCTATCACGCCTGGACCTTCGCCAATGACGGCAAGCTGATCGGCGTCGCCGAACCCGGCAAGTTCGGTCCGATCTGCAAGGAGGACCATAATCTCACGACCCTGCCCTGCGTGGAAGCCGGCGGCATCATCTGGGTCAGCCTGGACCCCGCCGCCGACATGGACATCGGCAAGCATCTGGGCGGGATGCTGGACGACCTCAACGCCTATCAGCTGGATCAATGGCATTTTTGCGGGTCGCGCCGCATCTATGGCGCGAACTGGAAGATCGCCTATGACGGCTATCTGGAGGGCTATCATTTCGCGGCGGCCCATCCCGAAACCATCCATCCGCGCACCTTCAGCAATATCATGAGCTTCACCGCCTATGGCCCGCATCTGCGCGTGGGCTATCCCCAGGTCCGCATCAAGGAAGCGCTGGGCGCGCTGCCGCGCGAGACATGGGGCGAACATGAAAATGAAGGCTATGACTTCGTGCGCACCATCTTCCCCAATGTCAGCATCTTCTTCGCGCCTGAAATCACCCAGGTCGCACAATTGATCCCCGGTCCGACGCCGGACAAGAATATGACCAACCTGCTGTTCATCCGCCGCCATGGCCCGAAGGACGAGGCGGACGCCGCCGCGATCGAGGGCATGATGGACTGGCTGCGCGACGTGGTGGACGTGGAGGATTATGGCGTGGGGCTACAGGTGCAAAAGGGGATGGAGTCGGGCGCACGGCCCAACGTAACCTTTGGCCGCAACGAGCGCGGCAACCAATATTTCCACCGCTATATCGACTATTATCTGAGCGACGATCCGGCGAAGGTGCCGCCGATCCTCTGAGGGTTGGCGCTCCTGCGGGGCGGGAGCGGCCGGAAGTTCGCGCTCTAAACCCCCATCATCCCGGCCGTCGATGCGCCGTCGATCGCATATTCCGCGCCGGAGATGAACGCGGCTTCGTCCGACGCCAGGAAGGACACCAGCGCCGCGACCTCCTCCACCTGGGCCATCCGGCGCAGCGGGGACATGCCCTGATAGGCAGCCAGCGCCGCGGCGCTGTCGGGCGACTTGTCGATGATCGCCTGGATCATGTCGGTCTGCACGACGCCGGGCAGGATCGCGTTGCAGCGGATTTTCATCCCCTCATTCGCGCAATGCATGGCGACCGATTTCGACAGCGCCAGCACCGCGCCCTTGGTGGTCGAATAGGCGACGAAATTGCCCATCACCTTATGCGCGCTCATCGAACTGTTGACGATGATCGACCCGGTCGCCCCGCCCGGATTGTCGCGCATCAACCGGACGGCGGCCTGCGCGGTCAGCATCACGCCGGTCAGGTTGACGTCCAGCAGGCCGTTCCACGCGTCGAGCGCGATATGTTCGACGCTGCTGTCGCCGCGTTCCATGCCGGCATTGGCGAAGGCGATGTCGAGCCGACCGAAATCCGCACGGACCAGCGCATCGAACCGCGCCCAGTCGGCCGGCTCCTGCACCCGGCTCTTGAGGAAAGTGGCGCCGGTCGCGGCGGTGATCGCGGCAGCGGCGGCTTCGTTCGATCCGGTGAAGATCACGTGGGCGCCGTCTGCGGACAGGCGCTCCACCGTCGCCTTGCCAATGCCCGACGTCCCGCCGGTGACCAGTGCCACCTTGCCCGCCAAATTGCTCATATGCTCATCATCCTCTCGCCCGATTACGCCTGTTTGCGGCCATCATGGCAAGGTGCAAGCCCTTTGCCGCCTGCTATAAATGGCAGGCGGCGCATGGGATGTCAGCGATCGACCGGCGTGCCGGTCGCGCGGCAGATCGCCGCCGTATCGAAATAATAGGGGGTGATGCCGCTGAACTTGCCGTCGCGCAGGTGGAATACTTCGCACAAGGGCATTTCCAGCCGTTCGCCATTGAAGCGCGACGTCGCGTGGAAGGAGAGGAGGACGATGATATTATCCTCCGATATCGCGATATCCTTATAATCCAGCGCCGGGTCTTCCCAGAAGGCGAAGACCTTGGTGAAGAGCGCCTGCAAGGCGCCCTTGCCTTCATAGACGCCGCCGAAGGGCAGCGTTTCTGCCTCCACGATCTTGAAGTCGTCGGTCAGAAGTGCCTCGACCTTATCCCACTGGCCGGTGCCGGTCAGGGAATAGAGATGGTCGATCTGACCCTTGAGGGCCGCGTAGCGTTCGGCGTCCATGCTCGTCTCCCTTGCGTTCCCGTCAGAATTTGGTCGAAACCTGTAGCATCACGGTCCGGGGCAGCGTGCCGAAGCCCAGCTGGTCGGCATGGGCAGATGTCAGCCCGCCCGACGCGCCGCCGGTCGAGGGACCATCCACTGCGCCGGTCACATAGAAGCGGTTGGTCAGATTCTTGCCGATCAGCGCGATCTGCCACCGTTCATCCTCCGTGCCCAACCGCATGCCCGCGTCGATCGTGACATAGCTGCCCTGCCTGGAATCCAGGCTGCCGAAGCCCGACGCCAGATAGGAGTCGCTGTAGCGCGCGTCTGCGTTCAGGCCCAGCGTCATGCCGTTGGCCAGCACCATGTCATAGGACGCCCCCAGCGTGCCGGTCCATTCCGGCGCGACCGACAAGGGCTGGCCCTTCAGATTCTGGCGGAAGGCCGCGCCGACGACGACATTGCACCCTTCCGCCTGGCTCTGCCCCGCATAGCAGGGCGCGTCGGGGAAATCGGTGTAACGCGCGCGGTTATAGTTGATCGAACCATGGAGATTGAGGCCCGACGCGCTGCGCGGGGCATATTCGAACTCCAGTTCCACGCCCTTGGTGCGGGCATCGGCCGTCAGCGTCTGGAAGGCGAAGATCGGCGAATTGAAGAAATCGACCTGGAGATTGCTGTAGCCATAGGTGTAGATGCCCAGGTTCAGGCGCAACTGATTGTCCATCAGCGTCGATTTGATCCCCGCTTCGAACCCGCTCGCCTTTTCCGGGTCGAAGGTCAGGTCGTCGAACGGCACGCTGGACAGCTTGCTGTTGATGCCGCCATTGGAAAAGCCGCCCGATTTATAGGCGGTCTTGTACGCGCCATAGACCAGCAGGTCAGCGCTTGGCTTCCAGGTGATCGTGGCTTCGGGCGACCAATTGTTGAACACTTGGTTCGCCGTCACCACGCCCAGCCCGTCCGGGTCGTCCTGCGGCCGGAAAATACTGGTCAGGCCCGGATTATTATAGGGCTGGGTGAAGAAGCTGTCCTTGGTCTCATGCGTATAACGCACGCCGCCCGCGACCTCGACCGTGGGCAATATCTTCCACGTCACCTGCCCGAACGCCGCGATCGTCTCGCCATCGGTGAAGCTGGTCTTGCGCGTGGCGAGATATTCGTCCTCCGGCGCGGCCGCGCTGTTGGTCAGGCCCGCCAGCACGATATATTGGTCGAAGGTCCGCTTGGTCTTTTGATAGAGCGCCCCGACCATCAGGTTGATCGGCGCATCGAAGGTCGTGAGCGCGCGAAATTCGGACGAGAAAGCGTGATAGGTCGAATTTTCCGTTGCCCAGTTGGACGCAGGACTGGACTGGAAATCGCAGGCGCAGGCCCACTGATTGTTGTTCCAATTATAGTTGGTGACGGACGTCAGCGTGACATCGTCCACCTCATAATTGAGGTTCGCCGTGACCGCCCAGCTCTTGTAGCGATTATAGAGGCTGCCATCCTCCTTGGCATAGGGGATTTGCGCCGCGAACTCGGCAGGCAGCTTGTTCTGATGCCCGATGAAGTCGCGTTTGCAGGTGTAGCCGTTCAATTGGCTGACCCCCGACGGACAGTTGAAGGCAACATAGTTCCAGCTGTTATTATTGGTCTTGTTATAGGTGCCCGACCCTTTCAGCGTCGCGGTGAAACGGTCCGTCGGTTCCCATTTCAGAGTGATGCGGCCCAGCAATTCCTTTTCGCCAGGCTGATCCTCCGGGGCAGGATTGGCGACGACGCTAACCGCCGCGCCGGTCGCCACGTCCAGGGTCGCATAGTTGAAGGGCGCCGCGACGTTCCGGTAATAGCCTTCATACATTTTCGACCCGCGCACGGCGACGCGCAGGCCCAGCGTATCGGTGAGCGGGGTCGAATAGACGCCTTCCAACTGCACCTGCTGCGCATTGAATTCGTAACCCGCGCGCAGCTTGATCTCCTGCGTCGCGCCCGGATCGGCGCTGGTCAGCGAAATAACGCCGGCCGTGGCGTTCTTGCCAAAGAACAGCGCCTGCGGGCCTTTGAGGATTTCCACCCGCCCAAGATCGAAGAAGCCTTCGTTGATGATCCGCCCCTGGCCATAATACACGCCGTCCACCACCACCGCGACCGACTGTTCGATCCCGATCGAAGTGGACGAAGACCCGATACCGCGCAAAGTAAGCTGCGCGCCCGACCCGTTGGAGGCGCGACCGACATTGAGGTTGGGGGTCCGCGCCGCGATCTTTTCGATCGAGGTCAAATCCTGCTTGGCGATCAGTTCGGCCGACAGGGCGGTGACGGCGACCGGCACGTCCTGCACGCTTTCCGCTCGTTTGCGCGCGGTGACGACGATGTCGGTCAGGCCGCCCTGGGGCGAGGCTACGTCCGCCGCCTGCGGCGCGGGCGCATCCTGCGCCAGCGCGGGCGTGGCACACGCCAGCGAAAGCGCCATTACGCTTCCACCTAATTCCATAGCCCGACGCGTAATAGCGATAGTCATGATGATGCCCTCTCCCCTTGATCGATCGCGCAAAGTCCGATGCCCCGCTTGTCTCGATGCAATGTCCCGGCCCCGCTGCCTTGCCCCCACTATTGCCGTGAGGGGCAGCCTACCGACGATGGCGGCATGCACCCGGCGCTGTACCGGGTCACCCTGTCAAAAGCCGCAGGTGTTGCGCGCCCGACATAAGCGGACAACAATCGTCTGGAATGAGGGGCAGACATCGGCCCGACATGGGAAAGGCGAGGATATGGGCGCAGGCCGCTTGGACGGACGTATTGCTTTGGTTTCCGGGGGGTTGCGGGGCATTGGCCGCGCCATCTGCGCCTGCCTGGCGGCCGATGGCGCGAGCGTCGTCATCACCGATCTGGATGCTGCCGACAGCGCCGAGGCCGTAGCGGCAATCGATACTATCGAAAACGCCAGCTATATTCAGCTGGACGCCACGCAGGAGGATGCTTGGATCGCGGCGCGGGCGCAGGTCGAGCGGGATTTCGGCCATCTCGACATATTGGTCAACAATGTCGGGTCGGACCTGACCGGCAAGGTGCAGGATCTCGCGCTGGCCGACTGGCGACGGTTGATGACACTCAACGTCGATACCGTTTTCCTGGGCACCAAGACGTTCCAGCCTTTGCTCGCCAAGGCCGGGGCCAGCACGCCCTATGGCTCTAGCATAGTCAATGTCAGCTCGATCATGGGGCTGGTCGGCATGGGCGACGTGTCGGCCTATAATGCGTCGAAGGGCGCAGTGCGGCTGTTCAGCAAGTCCAACGCGCTGGAGTTCGCCGATGCGGGCATTCCGATCCGGGTGAACAGCATCCATCCCGGTTTTGTTGAAACGCCGCTGCTGCATCAGGGCATGGCGCGCTGGGCCGAACGCGATGGGGTAACGGCGCAGGAGCTTATCGACGGCATGGCGGCGACGACGCCGATCAAGCGGCTGGCCCAGCCGGTCGAGATCGGTAAGGTCGTCGCTTTCCTCGCCAGTGACGACGCCAGTTATATGACCGGCAGTGAAGTCGTGGTCGATGGCGGATGGACCGCGCGCTGATCCCCTAAAATTGTAAGGAACAACTATGGCTGACTTCGATCTCACTGGCGCAGTCGCGCTCGTCACCGGCGCGACCGGCGGTATCGGCCGCGCGACCTGCCTTGCTCTTGCGGAAGCCGGCGCAACGGTCATCGCCACCGACCTGGCCGACAGTGCGGACATTACGGGCGCGGCGGACTATCGCCGACTGGACGTGACCGAAGAAGGCAATTGGGCTGCACTGATCGCCCATATCGATAGCGCCCATGGCCGGCTCGATATATTGGTCAACAATGCCGGGATATCCGTGACCAACAGCATCGCCAGCACGACATTGGCCGAATTTCGAAAATGCATGGCGATCAACGTCGAGGGCGTGTTCCTGGGTACGCAGGCCGCGCAGGCCCTGCTGGCTACAAGCGGCAAGGACCGCAAGGGCGGTTCGTCCATCGTCAACCTGTCGTCCGTCGGCGGCCTGCGCGGCGCGGCGCTGATGTCCACCTATTGCGCCAGCAAGGGCGCGGTGAAGCTGTTCAGCAAGAGCGCCGCCCTGGAATTTGCGATGATGGGCCTGCCCATCCGCGTCAACAGCGTCCACCCCGGCGGCATCGACACCAACATGATGGACACCATCTACGCCCGCTATGTCGACGATGGCCTGTTCCCCGACGAAGCCACCGCCCGCGCCACTGTGTCGGCCAATCACGCCATGGGCCGGATGGGCGACCCGCAGGAGATCGCGGCCGGGATCGTCTATCTTTCGACCCCGGCGGCCAGTTTCATGACCGGATCGGAACTGGTGATCGATGGCGGCATGACGGCCAAATGATTGTCGCTCTCTCTGCCGGTAATGACGAGGAGCGCGAACGCCATCAGATGGTCAGGCGCTGCGAAGCCGATACCTCATGAATCTGCACGTCGTTGCTGAATTGACCTGCGAAATCGTCCAGCAATTTCTTGATCGATGGCAAAGCTAAATGCGCGTCCAGCGCCACGCGATCGCGCCATCCTTCCGTCGCCAGGATGACGCCGCGCTCCGCATCCTCCATGGCCATATGATAAAACAGACATCCGTCCTCCGCCCGCGATGGCGCACATAGAGCCTTGAGCCGCGCGTACAGCGCAGGCAGTGTATCCGTGTCGGTGTGAATCTGCCCGGTGATGACGATCATGGATATGGTCCCTTCCTTCAGGTCTGGTGGATGATGGTGAAGCTGCGGCTTTGGAGGAACCATGCGCCGCCGCGCTTCACCAGCCGATCATTATAGCAGGCGCGGGCGCGCTTATCCTTGCCGGTTTCGGATTCTTCATAGACTTCGGAAATATAGGTGCGCGCCTGCGCAACGTCGCCGTCCACCTGAATCATGCCAACGGATATCATGAAGCTCAATTTGGGATAATGCGGCATCGCCCCGCGCCACAGCGCAACGATCGCGTCCTTCCCCTCCACTATGCCCAGCTCGGGATAATGCGACAAATCCCAATGGCTGTCCTCGACCCAGATCGAGGCCCATAACTCCTCGTCCACGCGATTGACCGCGTCGGCATAGGTTTCCAGCACTTCGCGGATCGCCATGCGATCTTCCAGCGGCCCGGTAAAATTGGCGGTCATGCTTGGCTCTCCTGTTGTCTGTTTGGCAGCAGGCTATGCCGTCGCGGCTGGCCCGTGACCTGCCGGAAACAGCAGGTCAGCGATATTCGTCGCGCAGAAGGCGGCGTAATATCTTGCCCGATGGATTACGCGGCAGCTGGTCGCGAAACTCGACACTTTTGGGGGCTTTGTAAGCCGCAATCCGCTCCCGCGCCCAGGCGATCAGCGCCGCCGGATCGGGCGTTTCTCCCTCGATCGGCACGACGATCGCCTTGACCGCCTCGCCCCATTTGACGTCCGGCACGCCGATGACCGCGACGTCGCTGACTTGCGGGTGGCTGTAGAGCGCATTTTCCACCTCGGCCGGATAGACATTTTCGCCGCCGGTGATGATCATGTCCTTGATGCGATCGGCCAGATAGAGATAGCCGTCCGCATCCATCGTGCCTGCGTCGCCCGTGCGCATCCACCCGTCGGCGTCGATCGTCTCGGCCGTCGCGTCGGGCCGCCCATAATAGCCGATCATGTTCGCGGGCGACCGCACCGCGATCTCGCCCACGTCGCCGCGCGGAACCTCCGCGCCGCTCTCGTCGAAGATCCGCACCTCCACCCCCGGCAAGGGCACGCCGACCCCGCGCATCCGATCATTGCCGTTTGGATCATGATCCTCCGGTGGCAGCCCCACGATCGTCCCGGCCGTCTCCGTCATGCCGTACATCTGCGCAAAGCCGCAGCCGAACACCGCGATCGCCTGGCGCATCAGGTCCAGCGGGATGGCCGACCCGCCATAGCAGATGGTCTGGAGGAAACTGAAGTCCGTGGTCGCCGCAGCGGGATGATCGCACACGATCCGCATCGCGGTCGGCACCATCATGATCTTGGTGATGCGATGCTCCGTCAGCAGGCCCAGCACCTTGTGCGGATCGAACTCGCGCACCACCACGCCCTTGCCGCCATGTTGCAGCGACCACAGCCCCCATCCCGACCCGCTGATATGAAAAATTGGCATCGCGATCAGCGCGACATCCTGCGCGCTCCACCGGTTCCATGCGGGCATGATCGCGTCTGGTGTGTCCTGCCGGAGCGCCAGCAGGCTGCGATTGGTCAGCATCGCGCCCTTGGGATTGCCGGTCGTGCCGGATGTGTAAAGTTGCAAGACCGGCGCGTCATAGCCTGCATCCCGGTACGGATCGACCGCCGCCTGCGCGTCGCGCCAGGCCGCGAAATCCTCCCGCCCCGCGACCGGTTCGGTGGTCAGGATCGCATAGTCGCCCTGCCCGTCCAGCCGGTCGAGGAATTCCGGGTCGGCCAGCACCAGCCGGGGCATGGCATCACCCAAAATATAGGCGACCTCCGGCGGGGCTAGTCGCCAATTGATCGGCACCAGCACGACGCCAGCCTTCACCGCGCCCAGCCAATATTCGAAATATAGATCGCTGTTCTTGCCCAGAAACGCCACCCGGTCACCCGGTGACAGGCCCATGGCGACCATGGCGGCAGCCACGCGGCTGGCATGGGCGTCCAGCGCGGCATAGCTGCTGTCCCGCCCCTCGAACGTCAGGGCGATCGCATCGCCACGCGATTGTGCATGGCTACGGATCAGGTCGGCGAGAACGGGCTTGCCCATATGGGGAACATCTCTCCTGGTGTCTATGCCACCGTCTATAGGACAGACATGGCCGGTTCGCCCCTCTCAATTCCATGGGGTCTGGCAAGCCGCGAACACTGTCGGAAACGCCAGTGCCTCATGCCCCGCCATCGGCTAGACATAGCGCAACAGGCGACGCCGACGCACCGGCGGACCGAGAGGAGCGATCTATGGATCTGGGACTGAAAGGCCGTAAGGCCATATTGGCCGGCGCAAATGCCAGCATAGGCTTGGCCGTGGCCCGCATATTGGCGGCCGAAGGTTGCGACATCGCCTTGTGCGGGCGCACGCAGGGCAAGGTCGACAGCGCTGTTGCCGAACTGTCCGCGCTGGGCGTCAACGCATTTGGCGCATCGGTCGATGTCACCGACGCCAATGCCTTCCCGGCGTGGATCGCGCATGCTGCCGGTCAATTGGGCGGCTGCGACATCTTCATCTCCTTCGTCTCGGTCAACCCCGGTGCCGACACGGTCGAGGGCTGGAACACCGTGTTCAACGGCGACATCCTGCCGCTGGTGCGCGGCATTCAGGCGGCGCTGCCATGGCTGGAAAAGTCCGATGCCGGTTCGATCGTCACCATCTCTTCCACGGGTGCGGTCGAGGAATTTATGGGGCCGCAGCCTTATAATGCGCTCAAGGCCGCGCTCATCAACTACAGCGCCGCGCTGGCCCAGAAACACGCGCCACAGGGGATAAGGGTCAATTGCGTCACCCCCGGTCCCGTTTTCACGACGGACGGACCATGGCAATATATCAAGGACAATATGACAGATTTCCACGATTCGGTCCTGCAACAAATCCCCTTCGGCCGCATGGGCACCGGTGAGGAAATCGGCAAGGCCATCGCCTTCATCGCCTCACCCGCGTGCCGTTACATGACCGGCGCCAATGTGCGGATCGACGGGTCGATGACCAAGGGCGTGTCCTTCTAGGCAAAGGATTTGGGGCATGAGTGACCATCCCAAACGGATCGACTGCGTGCTTATCGCGGGCGGTCTCTATCACGATATCGACTTCGCCCGGCTGGAACTACTCAAGCTGCTGGGCGAAGACGAGCGTGTCCGTACCCGCGTGTTCGAAAATTACGACAACATCGATGCCATAATTCAGGCCGACTTCATCATAACTTACACCTGTGATGTTATTCCTTCGCTTGAAGCTCAGGAGGCGTTGCGAGATTGGGTGAAGCACGGCGGGCGCTGGTATGCGCTGCATGGCACCAATTCGGTGCTGCGCCTGTTCGACAATGGCCTGTATGGCAGCCCGCGCTGGGCACCGCTGTTCATGGAGACGCTGGGCAGCCAGTTCATCGCCCACCCGCCGATCGCGCCCTATAGCGTCACCGTCGCCGATCCCGACCATCCGATAACGCGCGGCATACAAGCATTCGAAACCACCGACGAACTCTATCTGATGGAACGTCACGGCAACCTGCGCGTCCTGCTCGAAACCGAATTTGCCGGCGAAGCGACCGGCTTTGACGAGGCCGATTGGGCGCAGGACAAGCATCCCGTCCTCTACATCAAGCCGCAGGACAAGGGCGCGGTCCTCTACAACACGCTGGGCCATTGCCGGGGGCATTATGACATGCAACCCCATCTCGACTATTGGCCCACCGTGGATCGCTGTGCCTGGGATTTGCCGGTATTTTACGATCTTTTGCGGCGCGGGATCGACTGGGCGAAGGAAGGCCGCGCCTAGAGCGTTTTACAATCAGGTGGAATCACCTGCTGACTCGGAAAACGCGGCAAATCAAAAGACTAGAGTATCCGAGCCGATGCAATCGGATCGGTTACTCTAGATCAGCGCCTTTACGGGCAGATGCTCCATCCCCGGTGCTTCGTCCGGCACGGCCACCTCGATCCAGCCGTCGTCGGTCAAGCGCCATGGGAACAGCTTGAGCGGCTTATACCCCGCCCCGCCCAGACACTCGCCGCTATCCAGCTTGAACCGCGCGCCGTGCAGCGGGCACATAACCGATCCGCGCCGGACCTTGCCGGCGGGCGCGAGTTCCGCCGCGGCATGGGTGCAACGGTTGATGATCGCGTGGATCGCGCCCTCCTCCCGGCAGAGGAACAATGGCCAGCGATTGACGATGAAAGGCAGCATCGTCTTTTCCGCAACATCCGATGCCTGGATCACGCGATGATAGGTCTCACTCATAGGTCTTGAACATCCGGCCTCTCTCCATATCCGTCCCGTCTGGCCCAAGCCGATAGGCCGGGCAATTAATGCTTTTCATAGCTGCATGACAGGCCCGAACACCCCATGCCATCATCAGGGAAAAAGAGGATGACCGGCATGAACCGTTTCTGGCGACTGGAAAGCTATCCGAACGGCACCGATTTCGCGTCCGGCATCCAGTTGCGCGAAGAGGCGGTGCCAGACATCGGCGACAATCAGTTGCTGGTGCGCAATCTTTGGCTGTCGCTGGATGCGGGCACCCGCATGTGGCTGACCCCGCGCACCGACAGCTATATGGACCCGACCCCATTAGGCAGCAAGATCATCGGCTTCGTGCTGGGCCAGGTGGTCGAGTCGCGCCATCCTGGATACAAGGCTGGCGACATCGTGCGGGCCTATGGCCAATGGGCCGACTATAGCGTGCTGTATCCCGACATGGGCGACATCTGGATCGTCGATGCCATCGCGGACATGCGCCAGCATTTCGCGGTGCTTGGCCCCAATGGCTGGACCGCCTATGTCGGCCTGACCGAATATGGCCGGGTGCGTCCCGGCGAAACCGTGCTGGTATCGGCCGCCGCCGGCGCGACCGGGCTGCTGGCCGCGCAGTTCGCCAAGGCGATGGGATGCCGCGTCATCGGCATTGCGGGCGGTGCTGCGAAATGCGCCTTGCTGACCGATCGCTATGGCCTGGCCGCCGCGATCGATTACAAGTCCGACGATCTGGCCGCACGGCTCGCGGCGCTGGCGCCGGGCGGGATCGACTGTTTCTTCGACTGCGTCGGCGGGGACATACTTGATACCGTGCTGCCCGCGATGGCGATGAACGGGCGGATCGCCATCTGCGGTCTCATCTCTACCTATGACAAGGCAGAGCGGGTCGGGCCGCATAATTTCGACCTGATCCTGATGAAGCGGCTCACCGTCGCAGGTTTCTTTTCGCCCGACTTCTATTTTCGCGGCGGGGAGATCAACCGGCTGACCGCGCCGTGGCTGGAATCGGGCGTGGTACGGATGGAGTTCGACGTCACCACCAGTCTGGAAAACACATTGGACGCCTATGGCAAGCTGTTCTCCGGGGGCAATATCGGCAAGGTGATGGTGGATCTGTCCGCCGAGTAGGCCCCAGTCAGGAGCATCACGCTCATCCGTTCGCCCTGAGCCTGTCGAAGGGCTGCTCTTTCCTTCACCGCCGACAAAGAAAGAGGCTTCGACAGGCTCAGCCCGAACGGATGAGAGTGATCGGATTCAAACGCACCTTAAACTAGGCCGCCACCAGCGCCTCATAGCGCCGCAACTCCCAGTCGCTGTCGCCCAGCAATGATGCCAACAGCATGACCCGCTTGAACGCTTGTCCGACCATCAGTTCCTCGGTCGTGCCGATGCCGCCATGGAGTTGGACCGCATCCTCGCCCAGCGCCATCGCATTTGCGCTGATATAGGCTTTCGCCCCCGTGATCGCCGCAGCGCGGGTTGCATCCTCCCGCCGCGTCGCCGCCGCCCTGTAGAGTTGCGACCGGCTCAATTCCATCCGGGCATAATTGTCCGCCATGCGATGCTGGATCGCCTGAAATGCGCCGATCGGCTGGCCGAACTGCTTGCGCGTCTTGATATAGTCCAGCGTGGCGTCGAACATCATCGCCATCAACCCGATCAATTCGGCGCTGATCGCCAGCCGGACGTCGATCAACACATCGTCCAGCGCCGCCCGCCCGCCCGCCATCCGTTCGCCCGGCACATTGGTCAGCACCAGGTCGCTCGCGATCGACCCGTCGGTCATGCGATAATGGCGCAGCGTCAGGCCCGGCGCATCGGCCGGCACCAGGAAAAAGCCAGCCTGCCCCGCCTCATCGATCGCGGACACCACGAAGACGTCCGCGACGCTGCCCCCCAGCGCCATCTGCTTCGCGCCGTTCAGCTGCGATCCCTTGGCGCGGGTCACGATGCTGTCCTGATTGAAGCGCGCCCGATGCTCCCCATGCGCCAGGCTCGTCATCGCTTCGCCAGCGGCCAGGCGCGGCAGCCAGTGGGCCTTTTGCGCATCCGTGCCCGCCTTGTCGATCATGCCGCCCGCCATCAGGATGACTGGCAAGATCGGCTCCACCGCCACGGCGCGGCCCATCGCCTCCATCACGGTGATGAGTTCGACGCTGCCGCCGCCGAAACCGCCCCATTCTTCGGCAAAGGGAAAAGCGAGCAGTCCGGTGTCCGCCAGCGCGGCCCACCCCTGCGGGCAGAAGCCGTGCGCCTGCCTGACATAGCTCAGGCGTTTGGCCGGGTCGTAGCGATCGCCTGCAAATTTCTCGATAAGGTTGCGCAGGAGAGCCTGTTCCTCGCTAAGATCGAAATTCACGCTGCCCCTCGCTTCCGCTATCGTGGCGCCGCGCCTGCTAAGACTGCGGCATCTTTTATCCATGCCAAGGGATAGTCCCCGGCGCGCCCAAGCCAGCCTGCATTTTCCGATAGTTTGCGGCGTCGTGACACATCGGACCTGCCACTATTCATAGGTTTTGTTTCGCTTGATCCAAGGCGGGTTGGGGCGTAGCCTTTGATCATGGAGAGATTAGGCGACACATCCGTCGCCTGTTCAAACGACGGCGGAACCCCGACGCAGATCGGCCCCGACGCTCGTTTCGACAGGCATGTTCCCACCGCGATTGCGACGCCGGCCGATATATTGCCCGCGGCGCAGGCGTTGCGCGACATCGCTATGGATGTCGGCAATTTCCGCGTCGCCGCCTGCGCCAATATCGCGTCCAAGATGCCGATGTGCGATGCGGACGGCAATGTGCTGGCCCACTCCGTGTTCGGCTGGCCATCGACCAAGGAGCAATGGTGGAAGAAGCCGTTGCTTGCGCTCAGTTCTCCCCTGCCCTTCGCCTGCCGTTATGAAAGCGATCCCTTCTGGGTCAACGCCTATGGCATCCACACCCGCGCTCACAACCCGCTGCTCGGCCAGATCGACCTGTCGCATTTCAGCGAGCAGGTGAACGCCAGCGCCGTCATCGTCGTGCCGATCCACCTGCCCTTCGGCCAGATCGGCGCGGTCAGCTTCTCACCATTGGACGATGCGCGCGAAGACCTGTCCCGCGAGTTCGACCTTTACGCCGATCAACTGGAATATCACAGCCGCCGCTTCGTCGGCGGCTATTCGCGCGTCACCAGCCAACGGCCGTGGATCCCCACCAATTGCCGCCTGTCCAAGCGGGAAGTGGAATGTCTGCGCTGGGCAGCGGTCGGCAAGACCGATGTGGAGATCTCGATGATTCTGGCGCGCAGTTGCGCCACGGTGCGCTTCCACATCCATAATGCCGCCACCAAATTGGAAGCGGTCAACCGCAGCCAAACCGTGTTCAAGGCGACCCAGCTCGGCTATCTGGGCAGCGTCGCCACGGTGACCACGCCGAATAATCACGAGATTATGGGGGCCACCGCCGCCAACTGATCGGCTCGACATCTCGAAGAAACATGGCCCGCCCGGCACCGCCGCGGCGGGCTTTTTCTTGCCAAACGACCCGGCCGTCATCGGTAACCTATGCTTTCTTACAGCAGCATTTGCCCGCCCGCATTTCCATAGTCGTGACAGACAAGCATGCCAGGGAGCGGAACCATCACCGACATCGCCAGCCTCGATAGCGTTGCCGTTGCAGACGGCCTTTTCGCCGCGCAGCCGCAACCGCATCTGATCGGCGGGCGCGATCGCGAAACAGGCCGCATCGTCTTCCCCTGCCCCGTCGCCAATCCCCGTTTCGAAGAGATCGACCTGCCGCCGCGCGGTCGTGTCTGGTCCTGGACCATTCAGCGTTTCCGGCCCAAAACCCCGCCTTATATCGGCCCGGAAGCGTTCGAACCCTTCGCCATCGGCTATGTCGAATTGCCCGGCGCAGTGATCGTCGAAACCCGGATCGTGGGCGTCGCTTTCGATGCGATCCGCATCGGCATGGAGATGGAAACCGTCATCATCCCCTTTGCCACCGACGCTTCGGGTCGCACCGTCGTCACCTATGCCTTTGCCCCGTTTGGGGAGGACAAGCAGCATGGCTGAAGTCTTCATCGTCGGCGTCGGCATCCACCCATTCGGGCGCACCGATGGCCTTTCGGGCCTGCAGCAGGGCGCTTATGCCGCCCGCGCCGCGATGGCGGACGCCGGTGTCGCCTGGAGCGACATCCAGTTCGGTTTCGGCGGCTCCGATGCATCGGGTAACGCCGACACGATCGTCAATGAGTTGGGCCTAACCGGCCTGCCATTCATCAACGTCAAAAATGGCTGCGCGACCGGCGGGTCGGCGATGATCGGCGCGTGGCAGGGCATCGCGTCCGGCCAATATGACATCGGCATCGCGTTGGGCTTCGACAAACATCCACGCGGCGCGTTCAACGCGATGCCCGCCGATTATAGCCTGCCCGACTGGTATGGATCGGTCGGCCTGATGGTCACGACCCAGTTTTTCGCGATGAAGCTGCAACGCTATATGGCGCATCATGGCATCACGAGCCAGTCGCTGGGCCGCGTATCGGAAAAGGCGTTCAACAATGCGGTCCACGCCGATCATGCCTGGCGCCGCGCGCCGGTCGATATCGACACCATTCTGAACGCGCCGATGATCAACGATCCGCTGACCAAATATATGTTCTGTTCGCCCGCCGAGGGCGGCGTCGCGCTGATCCTGGCGAGTGAGAAGAAGGCGCGCGAACTGGGCCGCGCCGATGTCCGCGTCAAGGCGGCGGCGATCCGCACCCGCCCGCCCGGATCGTTCGAGGTGTTCGCGCCCGGCCTGGATATCGAGCGCGGCGGCGCGCCGACCCTGCTCGCCTCTGCCGCCGCCTATGCGATGGCGGGCGTCGGCCCGGAGGATATCGACGTCGCACAATTGCAGGACACGGAGTCCGGCGCGGAAATCATGCACATGGCCGAAAACGGCTTTTGCAAGGATGGCGAACAGGAAGAATGGCTGGCGCAGGGCTGGAGCCGGATCGACGGCAAGCTGCCGGTCAATACCGATGGCGGCTGCCTGGCCTGTGGCGAGCCGATCGGCGCGTCCGGCCTGAGGCAGGTCTATGAAAATGTCATCCAGTTGCGCGGGCATGGCGGCGGCCGCCAGGTGCCGGGCAATCCCAAGACCGCCTACACCCATGTTTACGGCGCGCCCGGTATTTCCGGCGTGACCATCCTCCAGCGCTGACGGCTTATGGACCTGCATTTCACCCCCGAAGACGAAGCCTTCCGCGCCGAGGTGCGCGCCTTTCTGGACGAGCACCTGCCCGACCATCTGCGCGCGGGGATGCAGGCCACCCCCACGGTCTTCGTCGAGCCCGATATCGGCCGCGAATGGCAGGCGATCCTGCACGCCAAGGGCTGGCTCGCCTATAACTGGCCCGTCGATTGCGGCGGCACCGGCTGGACCATGACCCAGCGCTATATCTTCGAGAAGGAATGTGCGCTCGCCGATGCGCCCAGCCTGCCGGTGCTCAGCCTCAAGCTGCTTGGCCCGGTCATCTGCCGCTTCGGCACGGCGGAGCAGAAGGCGACGATCCTGCCCCGTATCCTGGACGGCACCGATTACTGGTGCCAGGGTTTTTCCGAACCCGGTGCCGGGTCTGATCTCGCCAGCCTCAAGAGCAAGGCGGAGCGCAAGGGCGATCATTATATCATCAACGGCCGCAAACTGTGGACCACCCATGCCCAGCACGCGACCCACATCTTCTGCCTGCTGCGCACCGATCCCGCGGCCAAGCCGCAGGCGGGCATCAGCTTCATCCTGATCGACATGAACCAGCCCGGCGTGGAGGTCCGTCCGATCATCGGCCTGGCCGGCGATCATGAGGTCAACGAAGTCTATCTGGACGATGTCGTCGCGCCGCTAGACAATCTGGTGGGGGAGGAAGGCGGCGGCTGGACGATCGCCAAATTCCTGCTGGAAAACGAACGCGGCGGCGCCTGCCATGCGCCAAAATTGCTGTCCGACCTCCAGAAATTGCGCCAAGCCGCGGGCCAGGAGCCGGACGGCCTGGGCGGATGCATGGCGGACGATAGCGCGTTCATGGCCGCCATCGGCCGCACCGAACTGGAGGCGCAGGCGTTGGAGATGACCGAATTGCGCATCCTGGCGGAAATGGCGAAAGGCCTGCCGCCCGGCCCGCAAACCTCGCTCTGCAAGATGGTCGCCTCCACCCTGCGCCAGCAGGTCGATGGCCTGGCCGTGCGGCTCTACGGCTATGCCGGCCTGGCGCTGGAGGAACGTCGCCCGCTCTATGGCAATGGCGCGCCCGAACCGTTGCGCGACAAGGCCGCGCAGGTCGCCTCACCCCGCTATCTCAACAGCCGCGCCTGGACCATCTTTGGCGGGACGAACGAGGTCCAGCGCACTATCATCGCCAAAACGGTGCTGGGTCTGTGACCTGCGACACCATCATGGGAGACGGACGACATGCAGCTTAGCCGCGAAGCCCTGTTACAGGCCTATCGCCAGATGAAGACGATCCGGGTGTTCGAGGATCGGCTGCATGACGAAATCGCGCTGGGCGAAATCGCCGGTTTCACACATCTCTATGCAGGGCAGGAAGCCTGCGCCGTGGGCGTGTGCGAACATCTGGACGCGCAGGACTTCATCATCTCCACCCATCGCGGCCATGGCCATTGCATCGCCAAGGGATGCGACGTGGTCGGCATGATGAAGGAGATTTATGGCTCCAGCGAAGGGCTGTGCAAGGGCAAGAGCGGCTCCATGCACATCGCCGACGTGACCAAGGGGATGCTGGGCGCCAACGGCATCGTCGGCGCGGGCGCGCCGATCGCAGTGGGCGCGGGCATCACGGCCAAGGGGACCGGCAATGTCTCGATCGCCTTTTCCGGCGACGGTGCCTGCAACCAGGGTACGACGTTCGAAGCGATGAATATGGCCGTGGTGCTGAAACTGCCGGTCATCTTCGTGTTCGAAAATAACCATTATTCCGAACATACCGGCGAATCCTACGCCGTCGGCGCGGAAAGCATGACGACCCGTGCCGCGGCCTTCGGCATGAAGGCGATCAAGGCCGACGGCATTGATTTCTTCTCGGTCTATGAGGCGATGCGGGAGCTGATCGCCTATTGCAAGGCAGGTAACGGCCCGGCCTCCATCGAACTGGATTGCGAACGCTTCTTCGGCCATTTCGAGGGCGATCCGCAGCGCTATCGCGGCAAGGGCGAACTGGATCGCCTGCGCGAGGAACGCGATTGCCTCAAGGTCTTTCGCACCAAGGTGATGGAGGCCAAGCTGCTGGAAGGCGCGGTGCTCGACGCACTGGACGCGGAAGTGACGGCGCTGATCGACCGCGCCGTCGCCGAATCCAAGGCCGCCGCCCGCCCCACGGCCGACCACGTCCTTGAAGACGTCTATATCAGCTACTGACGCGAAAGATTATTCCATCATGGCAGTGAAAATGATCCGCGACGTCATTCGCGACACGATCGACGAGGAAATGGCCCGCGACGAGAACGTCATCATGCTGGGCGAAGATATCGTCGGCGGCATGGGTTCGCCCGGTGGCCCCGAAGCAATCGGCGGCATCTGGGGCACGTCGGGCGGGCTTTGGGCCAAATATGGCTCCGACCGGGTGATCGACACGCCCATTTCCGAAAGCGCCATCATCGGCGCGGCGGCGGGCGCTTCGCTGACCGGCAAGCGCGCCATCGCCGAAATCATGTTCGCCGACTTTATCGGCGTCTGCATGGACCAGATCTGGAACCAGGTCGCCAAGTTCCGCTATATGTTCGGCGGCAAGACCAAATGCCCGATCGTGATCCGTATGCCCTATGGTGGCGGCTATAACGCCGCGCCCCAGCACAGCCAATCGATCCACGCGATGGTGACGGCGATGCCGGGTTTGAAGGTGGTCATGCCCTCGACCGCCGCCGACACCAAGGGCCTGCTCGCCCAGGCGATCCGCGACGACGATCCGGTCATCTTCCTGGAGCATAAGGCGCTGTATGGCGTGAAGGGCGAAGTGCCCGACGGCGACTATCTGATCCCCTTCGGCCATGCGCGGCAGGTGACGCAGGGCGACGACATCACCGTGCTGGCCACCGGCATGATGGTCGGTTTCGCCGAGAAGGCGGCGGCGGAATTAGCGCAGGACGGCATCGGTTGCGACCTGATCGACCTGCGCACCACCAGCCCGCTGGACGAAGAAGCGATATTGGACAGCGTCGAGCGGACCGGCCGCTTGCTGATCGTGGACGAGTCGCCGCCGCGTTGCAGCTTTGCCACCGACCTGTCAGCGCTGGTCGCCAACAAGGCCTTTTCCAGCCTGCGCGCGCCGATCGAGATGGTGACCGGCCCGCACAGCCCGGTGCCCTTCGCCCGCGAACTTGAATCCGCCTATCTGCCCTCGCCCGAAAAAATCGTGGCGGCGGCGGTCAAGGCCATGTCCTACAGGCGGGGATAAGCAGCCATGGCCAATCTGCGCGCATTCGCCATGCCCAAATGGGGCATTGAAATGACCGAGGGCGTCGTCGCCGAATGGATGGTCGCCGAAGGGCAGCCGTTCAAGAAGGGCGACACGCTGGCGCTCATCGAAACCGACAAGATCACCAATGAGGTCGAGGCCGAAGCCGACGGCATGTTCCCGCGCCTGATCGCGGAAAAGGGCGGCACCTATCAGGTCGGCGATTTGATCGCGGTATTGACCGGCGCCGATGACAAGCCGTCCGCGCAAGAGGTCGAGGCGTTCATTGCCGGCTTCCAGCCCGCCGACGCCAAGCCCGCGTCCAAGGCAGCCGCGCCATCGTCGCCTCCGCCATCGGCCGGATATGGGCAACCCGCCGCACCGCCCGAGGCAAAGGCCGTCACGATCCCGGCGGACGCCCATATCAGTCCAGCCGCTCGCGCCTTTGCGGAAGCGGAGAGCGTCGATATTGCCGACATCGCGGGGTCCGGTCCCGATGGCCGCATTACCCTTCAGGACGTGCAGCAGGCCAGTCTGCCGCCCGTCGCGGTCGGTGGCGGCGCGGCGGTCGATACGACCCCAGTCGGCAATGCGCTGGGCGACGTCTATGCCAGCCCGCTGGCCAAACGGCTGGCTGTCCAGCACAAAGTCGATCTTTCCAGCCTCCGTGGCACCGGGCCGAAAGGGCGCATCTGCAAGGCAGACGTGCTTTCGCAGGTGCAGCCATCGGCACCTGCCCCGGCAGAACCCGCCGCCCCCATGACCTTCGCCCGGCCCCTCTCCGGCGCGGCGGAGGTCATCAAGATGACGCCGATGCGCAAGGCGATCGCCAAGGCGCTGAGCCACAGCAAGTCGACCATCCCGCATTTCTACCTGCGATCGAAGATACGGATCGACGCGATCCTGGGCCTGCGCGCGCAGGCGAAGGCGGCGACCGGCGAAGCGCCCAGCATCAACGATTATATCGTCCGCGCCTGCGGTCTGGCGCTCGCACAGCATCCCGACGTCAATGTGCAGGTCCATGGCGACGAGATTCATCGTTTTGGCAGTGCTGACATCGCCGTGGCAGTCGCCACCGACAAAGGGCTGATCACGCCCATCGTCAAGGGCGCCGACACGCTGTCCGTCGCCGCCATATCGCGGGAGGTGAAGGCTCTGGCCGAAAAGGCACGCACTGGCAAGTTGCAGCCCGAAGAGTTTCAGGGCGGCAGTTTCTCGATCAGCAATCTGGGCATGTTCGGCATCGACCAGTTCGATGCGATCATCAATCCCCCGCAGGGCGCGATTTTGGCCGTGGGCGCTGGCACCCGTCAGCCGATCGAGATCGGCAACGCCTTGGCCTTCGCGACAATCGTGGAGATGTCGCTCAGTTGCGATCATCGCGCGATCGACGGCGCGGTCGGCGCGGCGTTCATGCGGACATTGAAGGAACTGATCGAAGACCCGAAGCTGCTGACGGCATAACGACGGGCGGGGGCTGTCCTACATGCCCCCGCCTGTCTATACTGACCCACGGACGCACAAATAGGATCAGTCAACCGCAATAATATTTCGAGATTGGCGGGAAATATGCGAACTTAAGCCCGGTCGCCCAGCCAAGCCCGGCTGGTCCGCATCAACTCTGCGGCGCGGGCGTTAAAGTCGGGAAAGCCGTCCCGAAGCACTTTCGACCGCTCCTCGATCCCGATTGGCAATCCGTCCGGCAATGCCGCCAGCAACTCGTCTATCGCCAGGCCCCCGCGCCCCAGAGCAACCCGGCCATCAATGGCCTCGACCAGGATCGCATCGGCATCACCAGGGTCAGCCCCCGGGATCGGCGCATCGCATAATTGCGCATAGCCCAGCCACCCCACCGGCACGGCAGCGACATCCGCCAGCGTGCCGCCAGACCGGGTCCAGTGCAGCGCATCGATGAGCAACCCCATGTTGGGCGCCTCGATCTCCTTCAGGATAGCGCTAGCCTGCTGGACCGTCTTCACTTCCGTGAACAGGCCGAACTCCAGGTTGATCCTGATGCTGCTGCCCCCATGCGCCATCAGCGCCGCCAGCTTGTCCCGCGTCGCGCCCGCATCAGGATCGCTGCTGACGCACAGCACATTGCGCGCGCCCAGTTCCAGGCCGATGTCGACAATGCGCAGATGATCGGGATCGATCGGACCGGGCTTGATCCACACCACTTCGACATCCAGCAGCGGCAGGCCGGTCGCCGCCAGCGCCGCCTTGACCGCTCGCGTCGTGGCGGCGGTCCAGTCTGCTACCTCGATCCACATGCCGCCATAGTCGAACCCGGCATGGGCCGCCGCTTCGACCAGTTGCACCGGTGTCGCCTCCGGCATGATGCCCGCCGACATGGCCAAAGGATGGGCCATCGTCAGCCTGCCGCCATCGCCGCCGCGACTGCCGCTTCGATATCCGCCTTGGACGGATTACCGCGCAGGCTCAGCCCGCCATTCACCTGCATATTCTCGCCGGTCATGAAAGATTCGTCGCTGGCCAGCCAGACGCAGGCCGCCGCGACATCCGCCCGCGTGCCATGGCGACCGAGCGGATACCCCTTGCGGAAGGCGTCCATCAGGCCCGGCACGGCGGTGGCGTCGGCTGTCATGGGCGTTTCGGTGACGCCCGGCGACACGCTGTTGAAGCGGATGCCGCGGTCGCCAAACTGGTTGGCGACGCTGCGGATCATATGGTCGGTGCCCGCCTTCGTCGCCATATAGGCGTCATGATCGTGGAACATGATCGTCGCGGTCGCCGAACTAATCTGGATGACCGACCCGCCATTCGTCATGGTCGGGATTAGCGCTTGCAGAAACTGGAACGGCCCGCGCAGTTGCAGCGCATACATCCGGTCGAAATCCTCGTCGGTCGTTTCGAGGAACGGCTTGAGCAGTCCCCAGCCGGTGGCGTTCACCGCAATATCCAAACCGCCAAGCGCCGCCTTGGTCGCATCGACCATAGCGAAGATGCTCGTCCGGTCGGAAAAGTCGCAGGGCAGCGCGACGCCGTCAATTTCTCCCGCCAGCGTTTCCAGCACATCCATATTGCGCCCGGCGATCGCGACCCGCGCGCCTTCATCGGCAAAGCAGCGCGCGATCGCCTGCCCCATATTTTCAGCGCCTGCTGCGCCCACGACCAGCGCGGCTTTGCCCGAAAGGCGGCCCATCAGACGAACTCCTCCGTCCGCGGCGTTCGCCGCAGCGCCTGGCCCGCGGTGACGTCGATCCGCTGGCCGGTCACAAACGCCTCGTCACTGGCGAGCCACAGCGCGGCGTTGGCGATATCCTCGACCGTGGGGAACCGCCCCAGCGGCATTTCCTTCAGGAAAGCATTGGTCACCGCCGGCATGGCGAAATAATCCTCCGTCATGGCGCTTTTGGTGAAACCCGGCGCGATGGAATTGACCCGGATGCCGCGTGCGCCCAGTTCATTGGCGGCGACTTTGACCAGCACGTCCGCCCCGCCCTTCGACCCTGCATAGGCGCCATAATCGGGCGCCTGCACCAGCACGGTGAGCGACGAGGCGGTGATGATCGATCCACCGCCCTTGCCATTGGCGGCAGGGGTCATGGCCAGCGCCATTTGTTTGATGAACAGCCCGGTGCCGACAAAATGCACATCTGCCTGCTGCCGGAACAGGTCGGCGCTAGTGTCCAGTATCGCGCCCGAACCGCCAATGCCTGCATAGTTGACCGCGATGTCCAGTTGCCCATAGCTATCGATTGCCGCCTTGGCGAGCGCGGCTAGTTGCGCCTCGTCCGTAATGTCGCAGCCGACGGCGATCGCGCCCAGTTCGGCCGCCACCGCCGCGACAGCATCCGCCCGGCGGGCCGCCAGCACCAGCTTCGCGCCCTCGGCAGCAAAGCGCCGCGCGGTCGCCGCGCCCATGCTGCGCGGGTCGGACGCGCCCAATATGATCGCAACCTTGCCGTCCAATCGTGCCATCATCATCTCCTGATCGCTATCAATAGTCTTCGCTGTCGAGGACGGTGAATTGACGGAAGGCGAAGGCCCAGACGCCGTTGCGTTTACGGTAGCGATCGTCGTAGCAGCCCTGCACCCGCATTCTTCTGCCATCGACGGTGCGCGCCACTTCGCTGGTGTAGGATCGCCCGGACGCGCCATCCCCCTCGATCGTCACCATGCCCTGCGAAGCGATCATCACGACGAAAGGGAAACCCGCCATCGCTTCCACCCATGCCGCGACGATGGCGTCCCGGCCCTTGACCGGATCGGGACCGAAGAGGGACCATTCGCCTTCTTCATCCCAGGTCGATGCCCATAAGGCCGCGTCCCGCCGGTTCACGCCATCGGCATAGCGCGCCAGCACATCGTTGATCGCCACCCGGTCCTCGAACAGGGACATCAGTCTCCGTCCGCCGGCAGCGCACCATGGATGCCGCACGCATCGTTGAGCAATTCATGGAAGCGCTGGATGCGCTTTTCCTGACCCGAAATCGTGCCGCCCTTATAGCCCATCGAGTGCAGTCCTTGCTGCTGCCCGACGGCGACCGACATATCCTGATCCGCCACATAGCCCAGCGTCTTGTCGCCATAGATCACGACCTCCCGCTCGGCCGGCGCAAAGGGCACGACGCCGACCGGGGTGACGACTTCCGTGCGCCCGTCGACCGGCGGCATGAGATACCAATGGTCGAAAATACATTTTTCCGGGTCAGTTGGGTGTGGTTCGGACCGCAATATCTGGAACCCGTCGGGGCTCATCGTGATCGTCGTGTTGGGCCAGAGCGTATAATGATAATAGTCCGTCAACATGCTGTCGGTCATCGTGTCGAAATGCCGATAGCCCCGTTCCGGCCCCAGCCGCCGCTTGGCCTGCTGGATCGCCACCCGCGCCTGGGTCGCGCGATCGGTGAAATCGGCCGGGTCCAGCCCCCATTCGCGCAGACTGTCCTCGACCAGTGGCTGCATCGCATCGGGATAGTCCAGCCGCTTGGACGGGTGGCACCCCTTTTGCACCATGCGGTTATGGCCGCTGGGATACATTTCGAAACTGGTGTCGGTATATTCGTCGTCGATGAAGCTCGCCAGTTCCGGGTGGAGCGTGGGCAGGTGATAGCTTTCGTTGAAATTATCGCGAATGATCTTCCAGTTGCTCGGGATTTCGCAGCGCACGTCCAGCACCCGCGTCATCGTTTCCATCTGGTAACCCGCCAGTTGATCGGGCAGCGGCGCCAACCATTCCAATAGCGGCGTGGCTTCCCGGTCCATATTGAACCAGACGAACGGTCCCCATGTGCCCACGGCGATCTCGGTCAGATGCGCCTTGCCGCACGGATTGCCGCCGGGAAAATCCTCCGCATCCTGCGCAAACAGCAAGGTGCCGTCCTTGCCGAACTGCCAGCCATGATAGGAACAGGTGATCCGTTCGCTGCTGCCCATGTCGGACCAGAGCAGCCGATTGCCGCGATGGACGCAGGCGTTGAAGAAGGCCTTGATCGAACCATCCTCCTGCCGGATCATGATCACGCTGTCGCGCATCAGATTATGGGTGATCCAGTCCCCCGGCTCCTCCAGGTCAGCCAGCATCCCACCGATATGCCAGACCTTCGCAAAGACGTTGCGCCATTCGGCGCGCGCCCAGCGCTTGGAATAATAGCGTTCTCCGGTGATCGGATCGCCGCGCACCGGCGGATCGAAATCGGCCAGCGTCCGTCCCAGAAAATGCTCTCTTGTCATCGCCCATCCTCTTCCCAAGCGCTTGCGCCTGGCGCGCGTGCAGTGGCGGCAGTCTAGGCTTTGGAGGGTGGCTGAGAACCTCAGCTTTATATTAGGGTAGGCGTCGGGCGATCATGGCCGTTGATGGCGGCATGACCTGCAAGATGATCCAGGAACCACATCCGGTCCCGGCTGTTATATAGGAACGTATCAAGAACAACGAGGCGATCATGACTGAACTGCACAATCCCAAACTTGACGAGCATCCGGCCTCGAACGCCGAAAAAGATCCTGCCAATTGGGTATCGGGTGATGAACCGATCACCGGGGCGCAGGCGTCCTATCTGGCGACCTTGTGCGAGGAAGCAGGCGTGGCACTGCCAGCGGATGACCTGACCAAAGCGGAGGCGTCGCTGAAGATCGACGAGATGAAGGCCAAACTCGGTCGCGAGTGAAGGCGAAGCGGCGATATCGAGCCGATACCCCTTATTGAACGTCGATCATGAGAATAGCAGGAAAAGCACCGCAAAATGGCGGAACCAGGATCGGCCGACAAGCATTGAAAGTCCGCGCGGACCAATCCTGTACGCCGTTCGTTGATCCCGATATGCTGACACCTCGCACCCTGTCCAACGGCATCAAACAAACCATCCGCCGTCAGGTGGTCGACATGTTCAATGACCATGGCAGGGGGGAAACGCCGGTATCGAGAAGCGCCGACGCGCTTTTCGACGCCGGGTCGGTTGCATGGCGTGTGCATGGCGACGTTGGGTCGATGATGGTCGGCGGGATCAGCAGCCTGCTCATGCAGATGTTGCATCCGTCCGTTCTGGCTGGCGTATGGGACCATTCCAATTTTCGCGCGGACATGCACGGGCGCCTGCGTCGGACCGCCCGCTTCATTGCAGTAACGACCTACGCCGATCGGGCATTGGCGGAAGCCACCATCGCGCGCGTTCGCAGCATTCATGACCATGTCCGCGGCACGCTGCCGAACGGCGCAGCCTATCATGCCAATGATCCTGCGCTTCTGGCATGGGTCCACGTCACCGAAACCACCAGCTTCCTCAATGCGTGGATTCGCTATGGGGAACCAGCCATGTCCGCCGCCGATCAGGATCGATATTTCGCGGAAATGGCGCTGATCGGCCAGGCGATGGGGGCCAGCCCGGTCCCCACGTCGCGATCCGAGGCGCAGGCCTTTATCGAAACCATGCGCCCCCAACTGCTGGTCGATGGGCGCACCCAGACAGTCGCCAGACTGATTATGCAGAGCCGCACGGCCAGCGTGGCGGTAGAAGCGCCAAAACGGCTGGCGGTTCAGGCGGCGGTGGACCTGCTTCCGTCCTGGGCGCGCGCCATGCACCGGCTGAACATCTCCCCATTCGAGCGCCCGATCGTGCGCGCAGGCACGTTCGGCGTCGCGCAGACATTACGCTGGGCGTTCAAATGACGACGCCTGGCGATCCCATGACGACGGGCCGTTCGCGACGCGGAAGCGGACGCAAAGGTGGCACATGACGCAACGCGCCTGGTCGTCACTATAAATATAATGCCGCGCATGGGCCATCACCCCTTCTCATCTGAACACCTGCCCAAACGTCACACCAATGCGTCAGTCACGCTATAATTTTTGCCATGCGCGCTAATCTGCCTCGACAGTAAACTGCGCCACGGAGGACATGGGGCTTTTCATTTGTGTCCTGTCCCCGATTGCGCGGAAATCCGCAATCAGCGCACTCGGCGTGATATCGATAAGAACATAGCCCGCATGATCGACATCGCTGAAACGGACATGGGGGTTATTGGCCCTGATGTCGCCGAACCGGCCGGGCGGCGGAGACGCGGCCGCAAGGGCGGAGGTGACGATTTCGGTCCCGACCTTTTTGTTGGATGCGTCATGCAGGTCGTTGAGCCAGAAACTGTGGACGTCGCCGCTCAGCACCACCGCATTGCGCACCGCGGATCGGGCCAGGCCCGCCAGCACCCGGTTGCGATTGGCGGCATAGCCGTCCCACTGATCGCTGAAACTGCTGGTCCGCGCGGCGTCCAGCCACAGCGGCGCAAAGAAGACCTGTTGCGCGATCAGCGTCCAAGGGCGACGTTCGCTTTCCAGTCGCCCGGCCAGCCATGCCTCCTGCGCTGCCCCCATGATGGTGCGATCCGGCGCGCCGGCTTCCGCGCAGTCGCGTATCGGCACGTTGCGCGCCATGTGCGGCATCGCGCAGGGCGGGGCGGTGCGATATTGGCGCGTGTCCAATACCGATAGCGACACGAGGTCCGCCCAATCGACGGCGCGATACAGAAGCGGCGCAGAGCGTTCGAGCCACAGGCTGGGCCGGATCGGCATATGCTCGAAATAGGCCCGATAGGCGGCGGCGCGGCGCGGCGCGAATAGTTCGGGCGGAAGAGCATCGCGATTGGCGAGGTTAGCATAATCGTTCAATACTTCATGATCGTCCCATGTGACGATCCATGGGGCGGCCCGGTGAGCCGCCTGTAAATCCGGGTCGGTCTTGTACAGCGCATGGCGCTGGCGATAATCTGCCAGTGACTTCGGCTCCGGCGCGCCGAAATCGCGTATCTTCGGCTGGCCAACATAGCTCTGCTCATAGATATAGTCGCCCACCTGGAGGATCAGGTCGGGCTGCGCTGCAACCAAGTCGCGATAGGCGCCGAACCGCGCCTGTTCCCAATGCTGGCAGGAGGTGAGCGCCATACGCAGCCGGTCTGCCGTCCGCGGAACCGTGACAGCCCGGCCGACAGGACTGGTGGCGCCAAGAGCGTGGAAACGATACCAATAGGGGCGTCCCGGCGACAACCCGCTTATCTCCACATGGACAGCATGGGCGCGTTCCGGGCGGGCCAGCCCCTGCCCCGCTTTCACGATGTGACGAAAATGCTCGTCGGTGGCGATTTCGTAGCGAACCGCGACGGCATGGGCCGCCAGCGGCGTCGCATCGGCGCTCAACAGGCGCGTCCACAGGACAAAACCGTCTTTGCCCGGATCACCCGAAGCCACGCCCAGGGCAAAGGGGTCCGACGTCGTCCGCGCGTGCAGGTCGATGGTCACAGGGGCGACCAGCATGAACGCCGCCATGGCCTGCATCACGGCGCGGCGATGCCAGAGCTGTTCGTCGATCGACATGCCCGTGGGCGTTAGGTCGGCTTCATGACCGCACCATGACGTGTTGGCCCGCTGTCTTTGAAATGCAACCAAACCGTAGCGCCAAAGTCTTTCTCCGCGGGTAGCGGCGCACCACCGATCATCCTGATCGGGGGGATATTAGCCATGAAGTTCAGGACAATGCTGCAGACGTCTGCAACCTGCATCCTGCTGCTGAACGCGGCAGCGGCGCAGGCTCAAACGACTACAGGAGAGGGCAATGCGCCCGCAGCCGCCCCGGCAGAGGGCGACGCAGCGCAAAACGAGATCGTCGTCTATGGCCAGGGCAAGGTCCGTCAGGAACAGACCGTTTCCGCCAAGGCGATCGAAATCCTGGCGCCGGGCAGCTCGCCGCTCAAGGCCGTTGCGCGGTTGCCCGGTGTCGCGCTCCAGAGTTCCGATCCTTTCGGCTCTTATGAACTGGGCACGCGCCTGTCAGTCCGTGGTTTCAACCAGAGCCAGATGGGCTATACGCTGGACGGCGTCCCGTTGGGCGACATGTTCTATAACGGCCATAACGGCCTGCATGTCAGCCGCGCGATCGCTGCGGAAAATATCGCACGGGTGGACGTGTCGCAGGGCGCGGGCGCGCTGGGCATCGCGTCGACCAGCAATCTGGGCGGCAATCTGGAGTTCGTATCGCGCGCCCCTTCCCAGGAAATGGGCGGAGAGATCGCTGCCACTTATGGCATGTACGACACCGCCCACATCTATGCGCGGTTGGAAAGCGGCGAACTTCCCAGTGGCACGCTCATCTCGCTGTCGGGCGTCTATCATGACGCGGACAAATGGAAGGGTTTTGGCAAGCAGACCGATCGCAAGGTCAACGGCAAGATCGTACAGAAGATCGGCGACGCAACGCTGACAGGATGGGTCAATTATTCGCTGCACAAGGAGCGCAATTATGCGGACCTGTCGCCCGCGACGCTGGACCGCATCGGCTATGATCTCGATTTCCTCGCCCCGGATTTCGACACCGCCGTGCTGTTGTCGCAGGTCAGCGCCAACAAGACAGCCGCCGCAGCCGGACGCCCCCTTCCCTTCCCCACGGCGGGGACCAGTTTCCCGGCGCCCTACACCAATGTCAACGACACCTATTATGACAGCGGCGGCGTGCGCGAGGATGTGTTGGGTGCCATGACCCTGGACGTGCCGGTAAGCGACTGGCTCGACGTGGCGGCGACCTATTATCATCATTATGACAAGGGTAGCGGTGGCATCTACACGCCGGCCAAGTTCAGCCCGGATGGCTTTCCCTTGTCGGTGCGGACCACGGAATATGGTATCAATCGCGATGGCGGCATCGTCAACGCGACCGCGCGCCTGGCCAACCACACCATCCAGATCGGCTATTGGCATGAGGATAATGACGCGATCACCGATCGCAACTATTATGCCGTCAGCCAGACCAACCGGCCCGATGTCACGGATTTCCTGAAAAACCCGTTCGCCAGCGACTTCCTGACCGACCTGACCACCGTCACCAACCAGTTCCATGTCAGCGACAGCTGGCAGCTGAGCGATGCACTGACCATCGCAGGCGGGTTCAAGGGCGCGCGTGTGGAAAATGGCATCACGACCACGTTCGGCACGCCGTTCATCAACGGCAAGATCGCCGCGAAGGACTGGTTCCAGCCCCAGATCGGCGCGACCTTCAAGGCCGGGCGTCAGGAATTCTTCGCCAATTATGCGGAAAATATGCGTGCCTATATCAGCTCCTTCCGGGGGCCATTCGGCACCACACAGGCGGGGTTCGAGGCGATCAGAAATACGCTGAAGCCTGAAACATCGCGCACGATCGAAGCGGGCTGGCGGTTCGACGCGGGCGCGCTGAAGGGTGTCGTGACCCTGTATGACGTGAAGTTCGAAAATCGCCTGCTGGCGGCATTTAGTGGGGCGAACATTCTGGGCAACCCCAGCATCCTGCAAAATGTGGGCAGCGTCACCAGCCGGGGCATCGAAATCGGCGCGACTTATCGCGTGACGCCCGCCTTGTCGTTGATCGGTTCCTATTCCTACAATGACAGCAGCTATGACGACGATACCGTCAATGGCACCGCACTGGTCCCCACCAAAGGCGTGCGCACCGTCGATACGCCCGCGCATCTGGCGAAGGGAGAGGTCAATTATGACGACGGCGCCCTGTTTGGCAATTTGTCGGGCGCCTACACGTCCAATCGCAACCTGACCTATACGGGCGATTTGAAGGTCAAGTCGTACATATTGTTCGATGCGGCGATCGGCTATCGCTTTCCAGAAGGCAGCCCGCTTGGCGGCATAGAGCTGCAGGTCAATGCCGTTAACCTGTTCAACAGGGATTATATCGCCGCCTTGGGCTCGGGTCAGTTCTTCAACAATGCGACGTCGCTGAACAACACCATGCAGGCCGGTTCCCCACGACAAGTGTTCGGAACGATCCGCAAGAAATTCTGATGGGACGCGGATAGCCGACAGCGCCGATATGCGCTGTCGACTATCCGCCGAGCCACTTCAGAGACGCGTTAATGTCTTCCGGTCTGTCTTACGACTTTTGGTCAACTGGCAGCCGCCAACCGTATTTTGCACCGCCGATGCTAGCTCGAACGCACAGACGCCCTTCGATCCGGCATCACGCGTTTCGGTGTCATAGGCGCAATTTACACCTGCGGGACGGTGCATTTGATGTAGAAACTATTTGCGTTGGTCGTGCGCGGCAACGGGGGCCATAGACGAAACGCAGAACTAGTTCGCGATCGCGTATGTCGATGATGTTCAGATCCGCAACCCGCATCAGGGGCGGAAGGCGGGGGACCACCCCGCCATGTTGGGCCTTGCGCGCCCCGAGCGGCTTATGCACGGCATTGATGTGGCAATGAAACACGGCGGCGAAGTGTAGGTTTGTAAGCGATGCAGATGGTGTATTTCAGCCGGCAGCTGGAAGGCGCTGATCGATGATGGGGCGGTTGGGAGGTGGCAGTTGACTGGCGATCGACCTGCCGCTTTCATGGATGATGAGCAATAAAAAACCCCGCTTGTGGGCGGGGTTGTCTGGTGCAATGGATCCTCGCTTTTGCGGGGACGGCGCAAATCTTGGCGTTCGCTAGCTTACTGAGATTTACGATGGTTGCGGGAGGGCGATGCAACCGGAGCCGACATCCGATCTCCGCACAAATATGATAGAAAGCGCCTATTCACGAGACTATAGGGATTTCTATTTGCGGCAAGGCCGTTGACCATCATGCCGTCATGGCTCTGATAAAACGTTCGCCGAAGAGCACGGCAAATTACGCCTTTGCCATGTTCCACTCGCGGGCGGCATTTTCCACTCTTTTCCCGATCGGTTCAAGATCAGAAGGAGGAGCTTGGTTGCCGACCCATAGTTGGGGATATGCCGCCGGGCATGAACAGCGCGGCGAAGCTTGGAATTGAGCGCCTCTATAGAATTTGTGGCGTAGACGATCCGCCTGACTTCATCGGGGAAGGCAAAAAATGGGATGACCTCATTGCAAGACCGACGCCAACTTTGGCCGATAGCGTGATAGCGCTGGCCCCAGAAGCTGGCCTCGAACACCGTCAATGCCTCTTCGGCGGCGGCATCGACCGCACGGTCGACGGCCTTCAGGGCCGTTCCGCGCGCCTTACGGTCTTTTCACGCCACAAAATCAATCGAGTTTCGCAGCATATAGACGACGCAGTTTTGAACCATCGCTTCGGGGAAGACGGCGGTGATGGCGTCGGGAAGCCTTTGAGACCATCGACGACGGCCAGCATGACGTCTTCAACGCCACGGTTGCGCAGTTCGTTCACGACGCGGAGCCAGAACTTGGTACCTTTATTCTACTCCTGCCATAGCCCCAGGACCATCTTGGTGCCGTCAGCCATGACGCCTAGGCAAATATGGATCGCCCTATTGCGCACCATGCCTTCGTCAAAGAAAACTAGGGATAGGCTGGGTCCAGCCAGCGTTGCTACGAGGCTGCCACGTCCTCCAGCACGGCTTCGGTGATCGTGTTGATCAGATCGGGCGAACCATCAATGCCATATAGATCGCGCACATGGTCCATGATCTCTCGCGTGCTCATGCCGCGCGCACACATCGAGATGATCTTGTCATCGAAGCCTGCGAAGCGACGCTGATACTTGGCAATCAGCTGCGGATCGAAACTGCCAGCCTGATCGCACGGCGCCTCGATCTCGATCCGCCCACCGTCGGTCGTTACCGTCTTGCGACCATCATCATTGCGGTTGTTGGCGACCTGATCATCATGTCTGAGATGATGATCCATCTCCGCGTGAGGGCCCGTTCGGCAAAAGCCTTCTTCAGGGAATCGAGCAAGCCGCCCTGGCTGAGCGCCGCCGCCGCGTTAGTGCCAGCTAACAGCTGATCGAGAATCTCATTCGGTATCGAGGGTTCTTGCCGTCGTGACATACTGGGTCTCTTTGTTGCCGATTATGCCTCGCCGCACACGGAAATCCTGCCAATCCCCTATTCACTAATGAATTGGGCCTGAGAGTGCAGAAACGCCAAATGCCGTAATCTTCGGGTATCTGGATAGCAGATCAGTTTGTTCGCAAGCCAAGCACGGATATGCCCTTGAGTTCTTCGGGCATATCAATGTTGAAAGAAAGGCCCTCAGTCTCAACCAATGCTGCCTGCAATCGCTGGCTCAGATGACGGGAAAGACTGTTCGAACGGCAGAAGTAATCAAACGAAGTGCGATCATTGATCGCCTCCGACAGCTTTATGGCTGACACATCATGTCAGATCCAAAGCAGCAGTACTTGAATACCGCGGCGGTCAGACGGGCTCGCCTCCGATGCCTCAGTGTAGCGGAACAAGAAGTTCGCGACAGCTTCTCAATCGATCAGCGTGCCAAGTTCATCTGGCGATGATGACGCCCCCGGCGCGACCGGAAAATCGAAACGGCTCCTGACCAATCGAACGATGTGCTACGTCCAACTCCCCTTTTCGGTGTCTACACCCGACCGGGCGGAGGTGTCATTAATCCGCGCATCCCTGGCGGACAACTGCGCCCTTGTACGATCGTCGCCTGGTGACCATCGTCATGCCTCTCTGCTCGGTGTTCGGCCATGATTATACAATGGCATTTCCGTTTTCTTATTGGCGGTCCGCGCCGATAAGGATTTAGCCCCTTTGCACAATCCGCACGGACGGGAGAGGATAGACAATGTTGGCAAGCGTACCGAATTTCCGAGATATTGGGGGATATGACGCCCATGGACAACGCAAGGTCCGGCACGGCCGAGTCTATCGGTCCAGCCAATTGTCGCGCCTGTCCGCCGCTGACGCGGAAAGAGTGCGGTGGCTGGGTATCAAGGCGACGATCGACCTGCGGTCGGAACGGGAGCGTGCGGCCCAGCCGACACCGGCGGCGCTGCGGATGCCCGCCGACTATCTCTCGCCAAAGCCCGACACCGATTTCATCTTCAACCGCATCTTCGCGCAGACAGAAAGGACCGGCCAGGCATGGGCACAGGCGTTCGGTGCCTTCTACGGATATATGCTGGACGCCTATGCCATCGAACTGGTCGCAATGTTTCACGCCATCGCGGACGACAGCCTGCCCGTGCTGATCCATTGTTCGGCAGGCAAGGATCGCACCGGGGCGGCATCAGCGCTGCTGCTCGACCTGCTGGGCGTCGCGCGCGCGGACATCATGGGCGATTATCTGCGCAGCAGCGCACTGCTCGATGGCGACACCCATTTCAAGAATATGCTGTCCGATGCGAAGCTGGATCTCTACGCTGCTTTGCCGGACGCATGTCGACGGGTGATGCTGGGGACCGATCTGGCCTATCTCGATAGCCTGTTCGCAACGCTGGACGATCAGTTCGGGTCGGCCGCAGGCTATCTGGCACATCATGGATTCAATTCAGCCGACATCGACCATATCGTTATGACGCTGACCGAACCGATGACGAAACCGGCCATCGCCGACTGACCAATGGTCGCCGTCAGGGGCGGCTGGATCGGCCGACCGCCCCTGGCGCGCTTCGGATCAGAAGGAGGTGATGACGCTGCGCGCGATAGAGCCGCCCTTGAGTTCCTTATAGGCCTCATTAATGTCGGCCAAGTTGATCTCGCGCGAAATCAGGTCGTCCAGGTTCAGTTTGCCCTCCAGATAAAGCTGGGCATACATCGGTATGTCATGCTTGATATTGGATGACCCCATATAAACGCCGCGCAGATCGACCTGATTGGTCAGCAGGTCGATCGTCACATTGACGTCGATTGTGCTGGTCGGCGCATGGACCCCGATCAGATAGGCGCCGCCGCCCTTGCGAACCATCTTGATCGCCTGTTCGGACGTCGCCTTGATGCCGACCACTTCGAACGCATGGTCCACGCCGCCGGGGATCAGCGCCTGGAGCGCGGCGACGCTGTCGCCCGCCGCAGCATCGATGAAATCCGTGGCCCCGAACCGGCGCGCCAGTTCCTCCTTTTTTGGCTGCATGTCGATAGCCACTATCCGCGCGGCCCCAGAAAGTTTCGCACCCGAAATGACGTTCAGCCCGACGCCGCCGATGCCGATGACCGCAACCGTATCGCCCGGACGGACCGACGCGGTGTTGATCGCCGCGCCAGCACCGGTGATCGTACCGCACCCCAGCAAGGACGCCTGGGCAAAGGGCAGTTCCTTGGGCACGATGGCCAGCTGATTTTCATGCACCAGCGCGCGTTCGGCAAAGGCACCCGTGCCAAACACCTGGGCCACGCCCTCGCCATTGCGGGTCAGCCGGTGGGCATGGTCGGGGTCGTCGCGCAGCGTTTCTTCGGGATGGGTGCACTGATAGGTCTTGCCGGCGATGCAGGCGCGGCAATGGCCGCAAAACTGAATGAGCGACCCCACTACATGATCGCCCACCGCAAATTCGCGCACTTCGGGGCCGATCGCCAGGACTATGCCGGCCAGTTCATGCCCCAGCACGGCGGGCAACGGCACGCCAAAATCCTGTTCGGCGAAATGCAGGTCGGAATGACATAGGCCCGACGCCTTGACCTCGACCAGAACCTCGCGTCCGCGCGGGGCGTCGATGTCGATATTCTCGATCTGGAACGTACCGTCGAGCGAGTTGAGAATGGCGGCCTTCATTATAGTCTCCTTGGGAAAGCTCAGGCGGGATGAGAAGGGGTCAGGCAATCGAGCAGCACGGTCATGTCATCGACCGTTTCCATGTCCCGGCACAGCGCGACCAGCCGGTCGAGGCTGGCCTGCGGTAAGGCTATCGCCGCGAACGGCGCGCAGCGGGCCAGCTTGTCGGCTAGGTCGTCCCACGTCATCGGGTTGCGGCTATGCCCCTTCACATAGGGGGTCACATGCTTGAAATGGCGACCATCCTGCATGGTGATGGCGACACTGAACCCTTCGAACTGATCGACATGATCGGGATCACACAGGATATGCACCCGCTGCATCAACGCGCGGCGGTCATCGTCCATCATCAGGTCGGCGTGCAGATCCTGAAGGAAAAAGCCGCCGGTCATGGCTGCCGTCGCAATCGTATAGGGCGCGCTGAACATGGCCTGCGCCACGGTGCGCGGGTTCCATTTTGCGTCGGCAGGTTCGAACGTCATGCGCGAACTGTTGCTGCCGATACAATCGATCCGGTCGATGTCGCGCCAGTCCAGCGCCTCGCGCTGCATGATCGTCGCAGTGCTGGCGATGAAGCTGTGCGTGAACTTGCACGCCGAATAGGGTTTCATCGAAAGCCCCTCGGCCAGTTGCCAGCGCGTGCCCAGCCCGTCGGTCAGCAGTTCGGGCCGAACATCGTCCCACGCGATATGGCGCAATATGCCGCTCGGTACGCCCTGAAATATCCCGCGTGGGGCGGTGACACCACGCCGCGTCAGCAACGCGGCCTTCACCGCAGTATCGCCAGCGAAACTATGCTGGACCCGCGCCATCTGCGTGCCTTCGGAATATTTATTATATTCCGACATGCCATGGACGGTATAGGCCATGCCCATCGCGTTCCATGTCTCGTCCGCATCCATGCCCAGGATGCGCGAGACCGATGCCGCAGCGCATAGCGGGCCGTTCCATTCGCCCGGCATCCCCCAATTCGTATGATAGCGAACAAGGTTCAGCGCTGCGCTCGCGCGTACGCCCACTTCCGCGCCGGTCACATAAGCGGCCAGAAATTCGCGCCCGCTGACCGGCCCCGGCGCGATACCCAGGACCGACAGCATCGCCGGGACATTCCATTCGGTGACATGGCCGCCGGTTTCATGGACATCGCCCATGTCGATGGCGCGGGCCATCACCCCATTGGCGAACGCGGCCATGGGCGCTGGCACGGCATGGCCATGCACCAGCACCCGCGCCTGCGGCGCCCCGCCCCATTCCGCCACCTGATCGGCGATGGCCGGCGCGACTTCCCAGCCGGATCCTGCGATAGTGACGGCCAACGTGTCCAGGATCGCGCGCTTAGCCAGATCGATGACGTCGGCGGGAATATCCTCGTAACGTGTATGCGCCACCATCTGCGCCAACGGCCCTGCGGGGTCATCCTGCGGCAGTACCGGATTTTCATGCTTCATCGGGTCATCATCTCCGCAATGCCGGGCAATTCGCGCCGGTCGGGGTCAAGCCCGGTCGCGGCGAACCAAGTCCGCTCGCGCGTCGCCTGCGTCTCGCCATAGGCCAGCACCGCGTCCCATAGTTCAGGGGCCAGAGGGATCTGGCCATCCTCCCCCAGGATGATGCGGTCGATCAAACCGCCCAGCGCCACGATGCCATGTTCCACGGCGGCCAGATCATCCCCCTCTATCGCGTCGGCCGACATGATCGCCGCCGCCAGTTCATCGGCGTAGAAAGGATCGACCGACGGCTGCATCGCCTTGGCCAGCACTATCATAGCGTGGAACGAGCCGCTCTCGAACGCGGCGGCCCAGCGCCATTGTTCGCCGATCATCCGCAGATGGCCAATGCACAGGTTGATCTGGTCCCTGGCGAGTCGTTCGCGCGGGGTCAGCGCGGGCAGGATGACCTGCTCCAGCGCCTTTATGACATTGGCGATGCGCAGATCGATACTGGGTAACATCGCTCAAGCCCTCCGTATCAGCTGTATGATGTCGTTCAGGAAGACGGCCCCGGCAGACCCCAGCCAGGTCAGCACGACTTCCTGATGATTATTGCTGGCGACAGATGCGCGCATCGCCTGCCCTAGGTCCATGACCGCGCATTTATAGGCGTTGAGCACTTCATAATAATGTAGCCGGACCGGATCTATCCGGTTGCCCGACGCAGCCTGATACCGGGCGATGAAATCTTCGCGCGTCAGCAGGCCGCTGACCAGAAAGCGGCCATCATCGCCCCAGGCGCCAAACAGCTTCTGCATGGTCCAGGCAATGTCTTCATGGAAGTCGCCGATATGGGCGAGTTCCCAGTCCAGGACAGCGGTGAACTGGCCGCTGGGTTCCTCGAACATGAAATTGCCCATGCGCAAATCGCCATGGACCAGCATCGGCGCGTCGCACGTGGGCGCATGTTCGCGCAGCCAGCGTTCGGCCAGCGTCACCACCGGCACCGGCTCGACCAGGCAATCCCACCACACCTGCGACCACCAGTTCACCTGCCAGATCGCCGCCTGATTGCTGCCCCCGCGCGGTGCATCGAAATAGCGCAGATACGCGCGCGACCAGTCGAAACGGTGCGTCTTGGCCAGTGCGTCGATATATTGTGGTGCCAGCCGGTCGATCAAACTGCCCAGACGCCCGCCCATGCCGGACACGCCCGCCGCGCCGCCTTCGCTGGGCTGCGTCACCCCGCGCACAAATTCCAGAATGACGGCGGGCTGCCCCAGCAGATCGCCATCGGCATCGAACCAGCGCACCGGCGCGACCGGCATATAGTGGCCCATGATCCGCTGGATCTCACCCTCCCGCCCCCGGCAGGTCTGGGCGATCGCCTCCAGCGGGTCCATGCGCAGCACCAGGCGTTCAGGATGCGCGCTGGCCCTGTGGTGCAGGGTGAAGGCAAACTGTTCCTTCGAAGCGCCGCCCGACATACGCTCGACGTCGCTGATCGCGATCTCGTCCAACCCCTTGGCCGCAAAGAAGCCGGTAAGCATCGCCGTAACCTGCGCATCGGACTTTGGGCGATAGGGACCAGTGGCGCGCAAGCGGACGGTGCGCTCCAATATGTGCCGGATGCGCGACTCCATCTCGGAACGATCCCATATGTCCACGTCGCTGTCGCGCACGCGCGGGGTTTCCATGGCGGCCTCCTCCATCACCAGGCGAAACGCTCGACATAGGGTTTGGCGAATTTCAGATAGTCGCGGTTCCAGCAGAATTCGCACCAGCCGGTGCCTTGCTCGCCATCGATCGTCGCGGTCACCACGGATTCGTTCAGCAGCACTACCGGGTCGAGGTCCAACTGATATTTGGCGAATGCCTGGCAATCGACGAATACCGAACGTCCGTCGGTATCAGTCACGGTCACCCGAAAACGATCGTGCATCATGTCGGCGTCATAATCGATCGCATAATCAATGTCCTGGACATGCCGCATGACACCGTCCTTGAACAAATATCCGCGCGTTTCGACCTTGCCGAACGACATCATTTCGAAAAAATGCACCGACATGCTCGCCGTGGTCGCGTGGAACCATTTATAATGCTGGTTCAGACCCCAGACGCGCGGTCCCCAGCTATGGTCGCGGATCATGAAATCCTTGAGCGGATAGTCGCGCCCATCGACGCGCAGATTGCCCTTGATGATGCCATGCTGCTCGGTGCGATCATCGCCATAATAGGGCGGATTGCCCTTGGGATGGGAACTGAAGGCGTAGGGCGGGTGCATGGCGGTCCATTGCCCCTCGAACTGGATGCGATCGCTGACCCAGCCCAGGTCGATCGTCTTGAACGGTTCGCGCACGGCCATCAGCAACGGGCCAAAGCGCCAGTCGTCGAAATCCATGTCGTCCGACACCATCTGCTCGACATCTTCCTCGATCGGCGCGGGCAGGCCGGGTCCAAACAGGTGCAGCCGCCCCTTAGCATGGCCGTTGGCGCGTACCGTTGGATAATAGAAACCGGCGATGCCATATTGGGGCAGCACGAACTGGTGCGTGGCCGATTCCCGGCCATCTTCGGCCAGCTTGTGCCGATAGGCATTCTTGACGGGGAAATCCGCAAAACTCTGAGTCATATTATTCGGCATCGCAAGCAACTCCCTCCATGTCCTGTCATTATCGCTATCGTCAGTCGGCAGCGGCCAGCATCGCCGCTATGTCGGGCAGGTCGCCCTGGTCGGGATCCATCTGGTTCGCCTTGAACCAGGTCCGTTCGCGCCGGGCGTGGCGCAACCCATAATCGAGCACTGCTTCGGTCGCAGCGGGTGAAAGGGGCAGATGATCCGCCCCGCCCAATATCGCTATATCCACCGCATGACCCAGGGCGATGCTTGCCTGCTCCAGCGCGGTGATGCTGGTGCGGTCGCAATCCTGCGCCACAGCCAGCGCCGCTTCGAGCGGTTCGCCGATCGAGGCGGGCGCTTCGCCTGCCAGCGCGCGGGCCAGCACGATCAATTCGTCCAGCGACAGCGCTTCATAGCGCAGCGCCGATTTCCATTGCTGGCTCATCATGCGCAACTGGCCGACGACCAGCATCGCCTGATCCCGCGCCAGCCTTTGTTCGCGTGGCAGCGCAGGTAGGATCACCTGTTCCAACGCCTTCGTCATATTGGCAATGCGCAGGTCAATATTGGGCAGCATGGATCAGGCCTCCCGAATGAGCGTGACGAGTTGTTCCAGGAAGACGGCCCCTGCCGAACCCAGCCATGTCAGGATGATGTCCTGGTGATTATTGCTTTCGGTGGCCGCCCGCATCGCCTGACCCAGGTCGATCACCGCGCACTTGTAGGCGTTAAGCACCTCATAATAGCGCAGCTTGACCGGATCGATCCGGTTGCCCGATGCCGCTTCATAGGCGCGCAGAAATTCGTCCCGCGCGATTAGCCCGCACACCAGAAAAATGCCATCGTCCGTCCAGGTGCCGAACAGGCGCTGGATGGCCCAGGCGATGTCTTCATGAAAATCCCCGATATGCGCCAGTTCCCAGTCGAGGACAGCGGTGAACTTGCCGCTGGGTTCCTCGAACATGAAATTGCCCAGCCGCAGGTCGCTGTGGCACATCACCGGCTGATCGCAGACCGGCGCATTTTCGCGTAGCCATCGTTCGGCATAGGTGACCATGGCGACAGGCTGTACCACGCCGTCCCACCACACCTGCGACCACCAGTTGACCTGCCAGATCGCCGCCTGCCGCGTGCCGGGTTGCGGCGCGGCATAATAGGACAGGTCGACCGTGCGCCAATCGAACCGGTGCACCTGTGCCAGCGCGTCGATGAATTGCGGTGCCAGCTTGGCCGCCCAATCGTCATAACGGGTGCCGATACCGGAAAAGCCATGGCCCGTGCCCTGCGTCGGTTCGGTCACGCCCTCGACGAAACCAAGGATGATGGCAGGCTGGCCCAATATGTCGCCATCAGCGTCCACGCTGCGCACTGATGCGACCGGCAGGACGTCGGCGAACGCAACATGCACCTGCGCCTCGCGCCCCCGGCAGGTCTGCGAAATCGCCTCGAGCGGGTCCATGCGCAGTACCAGCTTTTCGCCCGTCTCGTCGCCCTTGTGCCGCAACAGAAACGCAAATTGCTCTTTCGATGCACCACCTGCCATCCGCGCAACGTCGGATATGGTGATGTCCTCCAGCCCCTCGGTTACCGCGAAATAATTTTCCAGCATGGCGACGACCTGCGCTTCGGTCCTGGCCGCATATGGTCCCTTCACACGGTCGCGCACGGTCCGGTCGAGTATCTCCCGGACACGCGGCTCCATGTCATCGCGGTCCCAGATGTCGATGTCCAGCACCGGACGGGCGGCGAGCGTGTCGGACATTAGTTGCCATTCCCTTCCCAGGGAAAGCGGAACCCGCCCTCGCCCATGCCATAGCCGATGGTCCCGTCCACCAGTCTATATTCCATCATCTGTTCGACCATGACGAAGGTGTCGAAGGGGAATTGCCAGCGGAATAGCGGCGTGCCGTTAAATTCCCACAGCTTTTCATCCTCGTCCCACACTTTCCAGTGGACGTGGCGAAAGCCCAGATCATCATCTTCGAACGTGATCGTTTCCTCGACCTTGCCGATATTGTGCCAGCGTTTTCCGTCGTGCAGGATTTTTTGATAGCTATGGCCATGTTCCGTGATGGCGTGGACAGCGACGCAGGCCATGCCGTTGTCGAAAATCGGCCAGGCAAGGCGGTAATGTTGCACCCCGGCCCAGTTGCGCGGCCCGCAGCTGACGTCGCGGAAACCGCTATCGTCGATCGTGATTATCTCTCCGCTGCGCAGGCGCACGGTGCCGGTGACGTTGCAGGTGCCTTCCAGGTGAATATAGGCCAGTTCACGCGCGATCGCATCGTCGCCTTCGGTGCTGGGGACGATGCTGTCGCCCATCGGAAAGCGCAGATCCCATTCCAGATCCGCGCCGAAATCTTCCAGGTCGATGCGGATGCGGCAGGTCTGGAGCGACCTGATCGCCTCCATGCGTACCCCTGCCACCTCCAGGCCGGGGTCCAGCCGGTCGGACGTATAGGGCAACTGCATGTTCACCCGCGTGAACAGCGGCTTTCCGTCCTTGAAGAAGATAGCGAAACCGTTGGTTTCGCCCAGATTTTCCATGATGCCGACGCGAATGAACGCACCCAGTTTCGCCTTGCGGTCATAGAAGTTGAAATAATAGCTCTGGTTCCACTTTGGGATCGCCGGATTGGGAATATAGCGCTCACAATTTTCGGTCATATAGGCGGTGGTGAGTTCCATATTCTTTCCTCAATGCACGGACGCGAAAATGACGCGGCCGCCGGGAAGCGGCCGCGTCGGCTGTTATTTGAAGTTGAAACCAACCGTCACGCCATAGGTCGCAGGCCGGCCGGCAAACCGGGCGGAACTGTCATTGGCAGGGATGACGTTGGTCCAATAATAGGCGTTAAAAATATTCTTGGCCCACAGGCTGACCCGCCAGCGTTCGTCGCGCGCCACATAGCCGACGCGACCATCGACCGTCGTATAGCCGTTGATCTTGTAGATATAATCGACCCCAGGCTTGAGGATCGTCGCGGGCGATGCCGGGAATGTGATCCGGCGACCGCCCAGGGTTGCATCCGACGCGCTGCGGCTGGCGATGGTGAAGCCGAAGAAGGGCGCGCCGCCATCGGGCATTTCGACCTTGTAATCGACGTTCAGCGAACCCGACCATTTGGGCGTGAACGGCAACGGATCGCCGTTGAAATCATTGTTCACGCCAATCACGTTTACGCCCGTATAGCGCTTCACCTTGGAGTCCAGATAGGTGCCCGCCGCTGCGATCGTCAGCCCTTCGACCGGGCGGAAGGTGACATCGGCCTCTGCCCCCTGAATGCGCGATTTGGGCACATTGACCAGCACGTCGAGAATACCGAAGATCGGGTCCGGCGTCTTGCCGCGGATCTGCTTGTCGCGATAATCATAATAGAAAGCCGCGAAGTTGAGCGAGACCATGCGATCGAACAGTTGCGTCTTTACGCCTGCCTCATAGGCCGTGACCGATTCCTGCGTCACAGGCGAAAGCGCGGTATAGGTCGCGGCTGCCAGGCTGGGATAGGAACCGGCCTTGTACCCGCGCGATGCGTTGGCATAGACCAGCGTCTGCGGGGTTACCTGATAATCCAGGCCAACGCGCCACGAGACATTATCCTCTTCCAGCGTCCTGACATAGGGCTGGCCGGGCACGTTGTTTTCGTTCAGCGAATAGCAGTCCGTGTTGCCGATCGGGGTGAAGGGCACGCTGCCCAGCAGCGATCCGAGCAGGTTGAACAGGTCGGCGACATTGCCATCGCCCGCCGCATAGCCGCAGATGTTCGCGTTGTTGCGGCTCTTGGTATAGCGCGCCGCGCCCTTGAGCGTGAGTTCTTCGGTCAGCTTGAATTCTGCGTTGCCGAAGAAGGCGTAATTTTCGATCTTCTGCTTATTGGTCACGCCGCTGGCGTTGATGAACAGGTTATTGGGATTGAAGTTGGTGCTGTCGATATAGCGCAGAACCTGATTTTCGAAGGTCGTGCTCTTTTCATAATTCGCACCCAATATCCAGCGGAAGGTGCCGGACTGGTCGTTGGCCAGACGCAGTTCCTGATTGAAGGAATGAATATAGCCGTCATTGCGTTCCAGATCGAACACGATCAGGTTCATGCCGTCGCCGTCGGTGACCTGATCCTGCTTGTAATCGTCATAGGATGTCAGCGACGTCAGCGTCAGATTATCGCTCAGGTCGATGTCGCTGCGCAGCGCCGCCTGGAAGAATTTGCGATCCGCACGCGGGCGAAGCGTGCCGGTCGACCAATCGGCTGCCCGCGCATTGTTGGGCGCGAACGGATAGCTCAGCAGTTCAGGCTTGGCAAAGGCGGGAATCTGGCCGAATTTGAGCACCAGTTGTTGCGCCTGCGGATCGGACTTGTCGCGCCACCCGTTGATGTTCAGCGCAAAGCGCACCGTGTCGGCAGGCGTCCAGTCCAAGAGGAAGCGTCCGGCATAATATTCCTGCTCGCCCAGCTTGTCGTTGCGGGTGTAGCTTTGCTGCCAGTCGTCGGCGTGCAGCGCCGTTCCGGCGACACGAAAGCGCAGATTTTGCGTGATTGGTCCACTGATGAAGACATTGCCGTCCACCTGGTTGAACCGGCCATAGCTGATGTCGCCGCCAGCCTCGAATGAGGATGTTGGCTTGGCGGCGATATAGTTGATCGCGCCGCCTGTCGAATTCTGGCCGAACAGCGTGCCCTGCGGTCCCTTGAGCACTTCCACCCGTTCCAGGTCGAAAGCGGTATGGCTGGCCATTACCGGGAAAGGCAGCGGTGTCTGGTCGAGATAGACGCTGACCGCCGGATAGACGCCCAGCGAGCTTTCGTTGAAACCCACGCCGCGCAAGGTGAAGATCGGCGTATTGGCGGTGCTCGATGCAAAGGCGAGGCCCGGCACGACGCTGGCAATATCTTCCAGCGAGGTGACCTTGCGGTTTTCGAGCGCTTCGCCTGATACCGCTGTGATGGACAGGCCGACCTTGTTGATATTTTCCGACCGCTTGTTGGCGGTCACGATGATTTCACCGTCGGTCGATGGTTGCGGTGTCGATGCGGTGGCGGCCGATTGGGGCGCCGCCTGATCCTGCGCGAAGGCAGGGCTGGCCGCGACCAGCCCGACCACGCCCGCCGAACGCATCAGCCGTGAAAAATTCGTCTTCATTTTTTCCCCTCCAATTGTGATTTTAGTTGATGATTTTTTGCGTATTTTCAGATGAATATCGGCTCAGTCGTCCAGCAGCGCCGTGACCGTCTTGGTTTCGGTATAATGCAGCACGCCTTCCTCGCCGACTTCGCGGCCCCAGCCCGATTCCTTGACGCCGCCAAAGGGCGCCGACGGGTCGTTCATGCCGTGGGTGTTGATCCACACCGTACCCGCCTGCAATTTGCGCGCGGTCAGGTGCGCACGCGACAGGTCGCGGGTCCAGATATTCGCGGCCAGGCCGTAACGGGTGTCGTTGGCTTGACGGACCACTTCCTCGACATCGTCGAACGGCGTGGCGACCAGCACCGGGCCGAAAATCTCCTCCCGCACGATGCTGGCGTCGGCGTCGGGATTGGCGAAGATGGTCGGCTCGACGAAATAGCCGTCGCGACCACCGGTGCCGCCGCCGGTGACCAGGTCCGCGCCGCTCGCCTTGCCCTGTTCGATATAATCGAGCACCCGGCCCTGTTGCACCTTGGACACCAATGGCCCCAACATCGTGTCGGGATCGCGCCCATGGCCCAGCTTGAACGTCTTGGCGACCTGGGCCACGCCGTCGACCACCTTGTCGAACACCGAACGTTCGACATAGAGGCGCGATGCCGCGAGGCATACCTGACCGCTGTTGAAGAAGATGGCCAGCGCCGCACCGATCGCCGCCTTGTCGAGGTCCGCGTCGGCAAAGATCAGCGAGGGCGACTTGCCGCCCAGTTCGAGCGTAACCCGCTTGAGATCCTTCGCGCAGGTCTGGACGATCTGCTTGCCCACGCGGGTCGAGCCGGTGAAGGCGATCTTGTCGATGCCGGGATGTTCAACCAGCGCCTGCCCCGCTTCATGGCCATAGCCGGTGACGATGTTCAGCACGCCTTCGGGCAGCCCTGCCTCCAGCGCCAGTTCGGCAAGACGCAGCGCGGTCAGGGGCGTGACTTCCGACGGCTTGAGCACGATGGTGCACCCTGCCGCCAATGCCGATGCGATCTTCCACGCGGCCATGGCCAGCGGATAGTTCCACGGCACGATCTGCCCAACGACGCCGATCGGTTCGCGCACCGAATAGCTGTGATATTGACGGCCATCGCCCGAAATCGGGTTTACCTGGCCATAGATTTTCGACGCCCAGCCCGCCATGTAGCGAAAAATATCGACGGCAGCGGGCACGTCCACGGCCAGCGCATGATGCACTGCCTTGCCATTGTCATAGCTTTCGAGCAGCGCCAGTTCCTGCGCATGATCCTCGATCTTGCGCGCGATCGCCTCGATGATCTTGCCGCGATCGAGCGGACGCATCCGGCTCCACGCTGCGGATTCGAACGCCGCCCGCGCCTTCGTAACCGCCCGGTCCACATCAGCCGCCGTGCCCGCAGGAACGGTCGCGAAAGCCTCGCCCGTGGCGGGATCCTCCACTGCGATGGTGCGACCGTCCCCGGCATCTTCCCAAGCCCCGCCGATCAGCATCTTTTGCGATGGCAGACGAACTTCAAATCCCGGCTCGCCATGCAGTCCCGCGGCGATGGTGGTTGGTGCATTCATGGAAACAGTCTCCGCGCGTAAAAAAGAAAGAGCCGCGCCCGCCTTTTCCGGGCGCGGCCCAGGGGGAGAGGGTTCAGCTTCGGGTGAAGCGGATCGGCAACGCCTTGTACCCGCCGACGAAATTGGTCTCGACCATGCGCGGGTCGCCCGCCAACTCGACCGATTCGAGATGCGGCAGCAGTTCCTCGAACAGGACGCGCATCTCCAGCTTGGCCAGATGTTGCCCCAGGCACATATGCGGGCCAAAGCCAAAGGCGATGTGCGGATTGGGCGACCGGGTGATGTCGAAACGGTCGGCGTCGGCAAAGACCGCCTCGTCCCGGTTACCAGACGGATAACAAATCATCAGCCGTTCCATCGCGCGAATGCCCATGCCGCGCACCTGCGTATCGGCGGTCGCGTTGCGCATGAAATGCTTGACAGGGCTGGTCCAGCGGATCGCTTCGTCCACCAGGCCGGGGATGAGAGAAGGGTCCGCCTTCACTTTGGCCCAGTTTTCGGGATAGAGCATCATGCCGTGCAAACCGCCTGCGGTGGACGACGACGTGGTATCGTGGCCTGCCGTAGCGATCGCGACATAATAGCCATTTGCCTCGTTACGGGGGATCGGCGCGCCGTTAATGCGGGAATTGGCGATCAGCGACAGCAGGTCGTCGGTCGGATTTTCACGACGATCGGCGCTCAGCTTGTCGAAATAAGTGTAGAAATCCTCGATCGAGGCCGCCCATTGCTTTGCCGCGACCACCGGGTCGGTCGCCATTTCGGGCCGCTGTTCTTCGGGATCATGGACGCCGAAAAATTCCTGCGTCAGCTTGAGCATACGCGGTTCATCTTCCGGCGGCACGCCGAACAGCGTCATGATGACGCGCAACGGATAATGCAGCGCGAAATCGCGGACGAAATCACATTCGCCATCGAAGCTCAGCAGATTGTCGACCGACTGGCGCGCCAGGACGCGGATCTGTTCCTCCAGCTTGCTGATCTTGCCAGGCAGGAACCAGTTGGACGTCAGCGTGCGGTAGGACGCATGTTCGGGCGGGTCCATATAGGTCAGCGACGACAGGATGCGGATTGACCCGCCATTGATTTCCCGCGTGAAAGCGTCGGACGCCTGATCGACCAAAATCGGATTGTGATCGGCATTGTGGAACAGCTTGCCGTTGCGCTCCACTTCCTTAATGTCAGCATGTTTAGTCACGACCCAGATCGGATCGTAACCCGGCACCTGAGCGATCCCCAGCGGCATATTGTCGCGCAGCCACTTGAACGCCCCATAAATGGTCGCGTCGTCGGTATAGCTTTTGGGCGCGATAACGATCCGGGCTATGTCGTCGGGGATGATGGGACGCACGTCGGCATCCAGCGAAGTCGCCATGAAACTACCCTCTCCTGATACGCTGCCTTACGGCGATATACGTATTGCGTATGGCCATTACGTAACTGCGGGACGGGATTAGTCAATCGCTAATATCGGTCGGACCATTGAGACTTACAGGCGTAGAAATCGCCTGTTTTCCGCGCTTTTTTGGGTCCAAATTCGCGTTTACCGTCCTCCAAACTGAATTATGACACAAAGTTTGAATAGAGCTGCTTATATCGGCACCGGGCTTTTCCGTCAGCGATAAGCCGCGACCGCCAGGCGGAAGGGCCGCCAGTCATGATCGGCCGTCAGGGACGTTCAGGGAAAGGGTGGCAAAGCCATGGCCATGTCGTCGGGGCGATCGGCTTGCGTACCGGCGCGGATCGAATGGACATGGGGAATAAAGGCGCGCTGACGCAGCGGGCCGAAAAAATCGAGCATCAACGGCAGCGCATGTTCGACCATGGTCGCGGCATCATCCACGGCGATATGGCCGTCCACGCGCGCCAGGAAAGTGGCCGGTTCCCATCGCCCGACGAAATCGGCAGCCTGACGGTAAAAGCCCAGAATTTCCGGGGTGTAATTGAGTCGCTGGTCAAACCCGGCTCACCGCATGTGGCCCCAGATGCGGACCAGTTGCGCGCAGGTGATGCTCAGCGCATCGCCCTGCTTCGTCTCGATGATGTCCAAAATGCCGATGCTGGCGAGCGTGCGCGCGTCCTGCGCGGCGTGTGGCCAGCGGTCCAGCAGCGATGCGATCATCACCGGCGGTCCGTCTTCGCCCACGCGATGCGCGACCAGCTGTCCCAACTGGTCAAAGGCGCTGGCCTCGACTCGCCTTTCGGTTGCCTCTCCGCCGATGATCGCCTTGATCTGCGCCAGCGTCAGCCGGTTTTCCCCCTGAAGTCGCCGTACGGCCAGAATGGCCTGCACATGCTCGTCGCCATAATCAGCGACGGTCTTGCGCGGACGCGCGGGTTCGGGAATAAGTCCTTCGCGCAGATAGATACGGATTGTCTCCCGATGGACTCCGGTCCTCCAGTTCGCGCATCTTCCGAACAGTTGCGCAAGCAGTTGCCCAATGGCGTCGATTGCGTGCTGGACACGTCGGGCGCGGTCCCGGCGATCGATGCGGGCGTGGCCTCTCTTGCCCCTCTTGGGCGTCTTGCCATCGTCGGCGTGCCCAGGGCGCTGGATGCGGCTATCAGCCTCAACATCCTGACCCTCCTGTCGCTTGGCATCTCGATCTGTGGCGTGACCGAAGGCAATGCCGACCCGCAGACGTTCCTGCCCGAACTGATCGCGCTCCATGCAAAAGGGCTGTTTCCGTTCGAGAAGCTGATAACGACCTATAGGCTGGAAGACATCAACCAAGCGATCAAGGACCAGCATGATGGCCGCTGCGTCAAGGCTGTGCTGACGATGGCATGACCTTGCCCGCCGGGCGATCCGTTTCCTTGCCGGCGCGGATCGCCTCGACATAACGGAAGAAAGCGCGCTGCCGCATCAGGCCGAAGAAATCCAGCATGAGCGGGAGCGCATGTTCGACCATGGTGGCCGCCTCCGCCACATCGATATGTCCGTCGACCCGTTCCATGAAGGTTGACGCTTCCCAGCGTCCGACGAAATCCGCCGCCTCGGTGTAAAAGCCCAGTATGTCGGGCGTGTAATCCAGCCGCTGATCGAACCCGGCCTTGCGCATGTCGCCCCAGATACGCACCAGCTGCGCGCAGGTGATGCTCAGCGCCTCGCCCTGATCCGTTTCGATGATATCCAATATGCCGATCTTCGCGAGCGTGCGGGCATCCTCCGCCGCATGCGGATAGCGTTCCAGCAGCGACGCGATCGTCACCGGCGGCCCGTCCACGCCGACGCGATGCGCGACCAGTTGCTCCAACTGGTCGAACGCGCTGGCCTCAACCCGTCCCTCGGTACCTTCGCCGCCGATGATCGCCTTGATCTGAGCCAGTGTCAGCCGATTCTCACGCTGGAGCCGACGCACGGACAGGATCGCCTGGACATGCTCCTCGCCATAATCGGCAACCGTCTTGCGCGGCCGCTCTGGCTCCGGGATCAATCCTTCGCGCAGATAGACGCGGATCGTCTCCCGATGAACCCCCGTCCGATCCTCCAGTTCGCGCATCTTCATGATGGCGCTACAGCATGGCGCACCGGACAGGGCAAGCCGCTATGTTACTTATATACGTAAGGCCCGGCGGCTCAGGCAGCGACCTTGCCGCCATCCTCCGCTTCCTGCATCGCGCTGAGCAGCCGCCGCGCCTGGTTGACCGCGCCGTCGCTGGCGATGCCCACGAACGCCCGGTCCGGTTCGTCGTCGATCCGGCGCTGCTGCGCTTCAAGCGTTTCTTCATCCTCGGTGATGGTATCGAAAAACTGGTCGAACAGCACGTCCGGCACACCGCTGTCCCTGGGCGCCGTGGTGCAGATGGTCCACAGATAATGGCTGGTCGTTTCCGTTTCCGGCGTGATGAAATGATTGTTGGCCAGCATGAAGCCATTGTCGCGCTTGCCCTCATAGGCGCCGGTGCCGACATCGCAACCGCCTGCGTTGACGCGGCAGGTCATGCCGATGCCCGGCTCGAACCGCACTTCCTGCCACCGATCGACCCGGCCCTTGAAGCCGCCAGCGTCGATATAGGATTTGGGCGGGATCGAATTGGGCATCTTGCGCAGCAACGTCACCTTGCGGCCGTCGAACTCGACCTTGGTATCGGCATTATAATGCTGTTCCGGATTCCCGCCGATCGTGCGCGCATGGATATAGGGCACATGGGTGAGGTCCATGATATTGTCGATGATCAGCTGCCAATTGGCCTTCACCGGGAAATTATAGGGCCGCCACGTCCAGGCCGGATCATCATGTTCCGGGCTGTCGACGATGATCGACGGATCGGCCAGCGCCGGTTCGCCCATCCAGATCCAGATCAGATGATCCTTTTCCACCACCGGATAATGACGGACATTGGCGGCGGCGGGAATGCGCGCCTGGTTGGGGATGCGGGTGCAGGTGCCCTTCCCGTCAAATTCCACGCCATGATAGCAGCAGCGGATGACGTCGCCATCGACATGGCCGGCGGACAGCGGCATCGCGCGATGGCTGCACCGGTCCTCCAGCGCGGCGATCTCCCCGCTTTCGGTGCGGAACAACACGACCGCCTTGTTCAGATATTTGCGCCCCAGCGTCTTGCCCGGTTCGATATCGGCGGCGAAAGCGGCCACATACCATGCGTTGTAAATGAACATGCTGCTCTCCATTATCCGGCCGGGCCGTTCACGGCTCCGGCGCTACCCTATTGTTGGTGGTTATTATGGATGGCCCGCGCAGAACCGCCAATCGCAATCCCATAACGCCATAAGAAAAGCGGGAAACAAAGACAGTAAAGCGGGATCACCGCAAATATAGCCCCCCATTCATGTCCAGTGTGGCGCCCACGAAGAACCCACCGCGATCCGAAGCCAGCAGTGCGGTCGCCGCCGCAATCTCGCCCACCTCCATGAAGCGGCCGACCGGCACCTCGCCCTCGACCTGTGCGATCTGTTCCGCCGACAGTCGCGCCTTGGCCGTGTCGATCGGTCCCGGCGCAATGGCGTTCACGGTCACGCCGGTCCCGGCCAGATAGCGGGCGAAATATTTGGTCAGCATGATCGCCCCGGCCTTGGAAGCGGCATAATGGGGGGAAGCCACCGTCCCGCCATTCTGCCCGGCGAGCGACGTGATATTGACGATCCGGCCATAGCCATTCTCGCGCATATGGTCGGAAAATATCTGGCAGCTCAGGAATACGCTGCGCATGTTGATCTGCACGATCGCGTCGAACTCTTCGGGGCTGATGTCCTGCGTCGGCGTGCGCTTGGCGAAGCCGGCATTGTTCACCACGATGTCGACCTTGCCCCACAGGCCCGCCATCTGATCCCGCGCAGCGAGGAAATGCGCCTTCTCCCGCACGTCCAGCGTCAAGGCGATCGCCGTCTCGCCCGACGGATCGAGCGAGGCTGCTACCGCCTGCGCCACAGCGCTGTCCACATCGCTGACGGCCACGCGACCGCCCCCGGCATGGATTTCGCGCGCCACCGCCTCGCCCACACCACGGCCGCCGCCGGTCACCAGCGCAGTGCGGCCTGCAAAGGAAAAACTGCCGTTGGCCGGCAGCGTGAAGTGATCGCTCATGATATCGTCCTGCAATAAAATGGCGGGGAGGGCCGCACCCTCCCCGCCCATGCCGTTTGTCAGCGGCGGATAGACAGCGTCAGGCCATAGGTGCGGGGCGTATTGGTAAATATCTTCCAATAGGTCGTGCCATTGCCCGGTACGGCCAGAAAGGCGGTGATGTCGTCCGCATTCACGATCTGATAATTGTTGGTCAGGTTCTTACCCCACAGACCGATCTGGAACCGGCCATCGGCTGTTTCATAATTCAACCGAGCATTGAGTGTCCGGCCCCGCGTATCGCGATGCAGATTGTCATATAGCCGGAGCGTATTGGCGTCGTCGGTCGAAATGCGGGTGGAGAAGTTGAAGTCCGCCTGCGGCGTCAGCGTCGCGCCATTGCCCAGTCGCCCGGTATAGGCCGCGCCGACGGTGAAGCTGTCGCGCGGTGCGAACTTGGCCGGATTGCCCGAATAATCGAGGTTCACCAGCGGATCGCGCAGATCGGTATAGGTGCCGACCAGATGCGTATAATTGGCGGTCAGGCGTAGATCCTCGACCGGGCGAATGACGGATTCGACCTCCATCCCCTTCATCTTCAGCGTGCCATTATAGGTATGGGCAATACCGCCCGCGCCGGAGAAATTCTGGAGATTCTTGGTCGTCTGGTGGAACAGCGCGACGTTCAGATCCAGCTTGTTATTGAACAGACGCGACTTTGCGCCGATTTCATAATTTTCGGCATTTTCCGGCTCCAGCGGGATGGTCGGGTCGCGATAGGCATTGTCGACGAAGCCGCCCGATTTGAATCCCTTGGCATAGGTCGCATACATGTTGATCTGTTCGTTCGGCTCGAACTTGATCGTGAAGCGCGGCGTGAAGGCGTCCCATGTGCGGCCGCCCGATGCGCGCACTTCGCCGGGGAAACCGAAACCGGGAATGGCGCCTGCATCCGTCGTCGAAAACGCACGATAATCGATTTTCTTGCGATCCGACGTGTAGCGACCGCCCGCGACCACAGCCAGATTGTCGGTGATTTCGAATGTCGCTTCGCCGAACACGGCCAGGCTGCGAACATTGCCGTCCTGAACGCGCGTGATGTTGGTGACGTCGGGATTGCGGCGGATGCTGCCGGGCACGGCCGATCCGGGCAGCGGGCTGTAGAAGAAGATGTTCGTCGTCGAAACATCCGCCGACAGGAAATAGGCACCTACGACATAGGAGAAGCGGCCCGGTGCCGATGCGAAGCGCACTTCCTGCGTGAAGCTGCGGTTCTTGACCACCTGCCGGCGGTCGAACACCGGCACGACCGTCCCCACCGGCACGTCGTCGTTGATCGCGCGGCTGTCGTTCAGGCGATAGCCGGTGATAGACGTCAGCGTGCCGCCAAGCAGGTCGAGGTCGCCGCGCAGATAGCCGCCGCGCAGCCGTTGGCGATAGGGTGACGATACGAAGTCGTTATTCGTCCATTCGTCGTCGGTATAGGCACCGAACGTGTCGGGGATGACCTGATTGCCGCCAATGCCGAGCTGGATCGCGCCGCCATTGCCTTTGGTATAGCTATAGTCACCTGACAGGACGACCTGCAGCGTATCGGTCGGCTGGAACAGCAGTTTGCCGCGCGCCGAATAGCTGTCATATTTGCCATAACGTCCCGACTGGTTAGGCGTGTCGATCAGGCCATCGCTATGTTCAGTGCTGAACGCGAAGCGTCCGGCGATCTTGTCCTCTACCAGCGCGCCGTTCAGCATCCCTTCGGTCCGCACGAAGCCGCCATTGCCGCCACTGATCTGGGCGAAATAATCATCGCTGAATTCAGGATTGTTGGTGACCACCGCAATCGCGCCGCCCACCACATTGCGTCCGAACAATGTCCCCTGGGGGCCGCGCAGGACTTCGACGCGGTTGGTGTCGTAGAAATTGGCGTTCAGGTCATTGTTGAACACATAATAGACGTCGTCCATGAAATAGGCGACCGGCGTGTCAAGCGTAGCGGTGCGGAATGTCGACACATTGCCACGGATCGCGACGATCGACAGCGACTTGTCAGCGGTGTTGATGGTGATGCCCGGCATCTGCTGCGTCAGCGCGGCGGGGCTGTAGACCTGCGCCTCGCGCAGCAATTCGCCGCCGAACGCCGCGATGGAAAAGGGCACTTCGCGCACGGTCGATTCGCGACGCTCGGCGGTGACGACGATGTCTTCGGGGAAGATCGCCTGCTGAGGCGCGGCGTCCTGCGGCACTGGCTGATCGGCCTGCGCAAAGGCCGAAACGTTCATCATGGCGGCCATGATCGCGCCCATCGCGCAGGATGTTTTGAAGCTGAAAGGCATTCCCGGACTCTCCCTTAACAACACGGCTTGATGCCGTCTGCCAACCGTGAAGCAGCAAAAACAAAAGAGGTGCAATAGTATCGTCCCGGTTATTGAATGGTCCGACCACATTCCGATTGGGGCGTGGCGTGGAGTGGCTCTAGTCAGGGATCAGGGAATGGCGCTGGCTTCGATTCACGCCGCGCCGATAACGAAAAGCAAGGAAGAGGCTGAAAAACTCATGCAGTCCACAGATAGCGCCGACATGACCAGGGTAGGACCGGGCACGGTCATGGGCACGATGATGCGCCAATATTGGATGCCCGCCGTCCTGTCGTCCGAGGTAAAGGCCGATGGCGATCCGGTCCGCCTGATGATCCTGTGTGAAAAGCTGATCGCCTTCCGCGACAGCAGCGGCCGGGTCGGCATCATGGACCATCGCTGCCCCCACCGCTGCGCGTCGCTGTTTATCGGGCGCAACGAGCAAAATGGCATACGCTGCGTCTATCATGGCTGGAAGTTCGACGTGGACGGCAAATGCGTCGACATGCCGTCCGTCCCCGCCCGCATGGACTTCAAGGAAAAGGTTCATGCCAAGGCGTATAAAACGCATGAAGCCAATGGCTTGATCTGGGTCTATATGGGCGAGAACCAGTCTGCCCCGCCGCCGATCCCCGAAATCGAAGCGACGATGCACCCGGACGCGGAAATCTGGTGCCTGCAGCGCGACTGCAACTGGCTCCAGGCGCTGGAAGGCGACATCGACACCAGCCATGTCGGCTTCCTGCATGTCGGCTCGATCGAGGCGGACGATCTGGATGAGGATCATCCGATGCGCCCGACCGTCCTCAACCGCGCGCCCGACTATGAAGTGGCGCAGGCCGACTGGGGCGTCATGTATGGCGGCTATCGACCGAATGATGATGGCCAGATGAGCTGGCGCGTCGCTCATTATATGTTCCCCTTTTGGACGCAGACGCCCAACAACCGCTTCCACACCCGCGCCATTGCCCGCGCCTGGGTGCCGATGGACGACGAACATTCGATGCTGTTCGACATCACCTGCGGCGTCGACGCGGGCAACCCGGCCTATACCTCGACGCTCAAGGACGGCACGCCCCTGTTCGCGCCGCTGGAATATGCGCCGACGACCACCGACTGGTTTGGCCGCTGGCGCTCGCCCGATAGCGAGAAGAATGACTGGGCGATCGACCGTGAATCCCAGCGCAACGGCACCCAGTTCACCGGCATCCCCAACATCACGATGCAGGATCAAGCCGTGACCGAAAGCATGGGACCGATCACCGACCACAGCTTTGAAAATCTGGCCCCTACCGACCAGATGATCGCCCGCGTCCGCCGCCGCGTGCTGCTCGCCGCCCGCGCGCTCGCCAACAAGGGGACGCTGCCACCGGGCATCGAAGACCCCAGCATCTTCTACCGCGCGCGCGCAGGCTCCTTCCTGCACGACCCTAGCGACACGCTCGCCAACGCCTATGAATCGGCACTGGCCAAGGCGGTACGCTGGCCCGACAAGGTCGAAGCGGCTGAGTGACACATATATAAGGGCCGGGGCGATCCATGCCCCGGTGCCTCGGACAAGGATGATAGAGGTGACGACACGCATTGCGGTTTGTCCGGTTCGCCGATCCATGGCGCCCCGGCCCTGCCAAGAGACGCATCGCACCGGACGGAGAGGGTGATGCGCGCACGACTGAAGAACATCCGCTGGGAGGCCGAAGGCATCAACAGCTACATCCTCGAACCCGTCGATGGCGGGCTGATGCCGCCCTTCGATCCGGGCGCGCATATCGACGTCCAGCTTTCCCCCGGTCTGGCGCGCAGCTATTCGCTGGTCAATGACCCCGCCTTTCGCGGCTATTATGAAATCGCCGTCCATCATGCGATCGACGGTCGCGGCGGATCGCGCCACATCCATGAAAAATGGCAGGTCGGCCAGATCCTCGACATATCGGAGCCGAAAAACAATTTTCCGATGGTGGAGGATGCCAGCCACACCGTGATGATCGGTGGCGGGATCGGCATCACACCGATGCTCCCCATGATCGCGCGTCTCGAAAAACTTGGGCGTAGCTGGGAACTCCATTATGTCGCCGCCTCGCCTGAGCGCGCCGCCTATGTCGATCGCCTGTCAGATTATGACCAGGTGGAAATCGCCTATGACGGTATCCCCGGTGGCCGCCGCCTCGACCTCAAAGCCATCTGCGCCGCTGCGCCCGCCGACGCGCATCTCTATTGCTGCGGCCCCGGCGGGATGCTCGATGCCTTCCTCGCCATCAATTGCGACCGGCCCAAGGGGCATGCCCATATCGAATATTTCTCGGCCGAAACCGAAATGGCGACCGAGGGCGGCTACACATTGGAACTGGCCAGGAGCGGCAAGACCATCGCGGTGGAAGAAGGCGAAACGATGCTCGACGCGCTGCTGAGCGCCGGTGTCAATGTCGGCTTCGCCTGTTCCGAAGGGATTTGCGGCACCTGCGAGGTCAAGGTGCTGGACGGCATTCCCGACCATCGCGACCATTTCCTGTCGGACGACGACAAAGCCGCCAACAGGTCGATCATGGTCTGCTGTTCGGGGTCGAAAAGTGCGAACCTCGTCCTCGACATCTGATTGCGACATTCCGGTTTTCCAATGTCACGCCGGCAAATGAATGAAGCGGCCGCAAACGGCCCAGGCTCAAGGAGACGATCTTGGCGGTCGCCACGATAGAAGGCAGCAGCAGCAGTCCGGCGGGATCAGGGGGCATGTTGGATGACATACCCATGTCGTCCTACCAGATTTGGTCCGTGCTGATGATCGCCGCGACTGTCATTCTCGACGGCCTCGACAATCAGATGCTTGGCCTCGCCGCGCCCTCGCTGCTCCAGGAATGGGGCATAGACCGCACGGCATTGGGGTCCGTGTTCGCGCTGGGCTTTGTCGGCATGGCCATCGGCACGCTGACGTCGGGCTGGGTCGGCGATCGCTTCGGGCGGCGCGGCGCGCTGATCATCGGCGTCGCCATCTTCGGCGTTGCGACCCTCCTCACCGGCTTTTCCACGACATTGTGGCAGGTCGCTGCGCTCAAGACGCTGGCGGGCGTGGGCCTTGGCGGCGTCCCCGGCACCGCCAGCGCCATGATCGCCGAGTTCACCCCTGTCCGCTGGCGCAGCGTCGCCGTCACCTTCGGCGTGGTGTGCGTGTCGATCGGCGGGATATTGGGCGGGGTCGCGGCCGCGCTGATCCTGCCGGGCCTTGGCTGGCGCTGGCTCTTCTATATCGGCGGCAGCGTGACGATGATCTTCGTCGCGTGGCTATGGTTCGTCCTGCCCGAATCCCCCCGCTATCTGGCGGAACGGCCCGATCGCGGCGCTGAACTCGACCGCATCCTGCGCCGCATCGGCCACCCTGATCCCGCCTCTGTCGCCCACATCCCCCTCGCCGCCGGGGAAGCGCCCCGCTACGAACCGATGCGCAACCTGTTCGGCCCGGCGCTGTTGCGCGACACGCTGGCGCTGTCGGTCGCGATGTTCTCCGGCATGTTCATGATCTACCTCATGTTCAACTGGGCGCCGACCATGCTGACCAGCGCAGGCTTTGGCCTGCAGACCGCCAGCCTTGGCCTGACCAGCTTCAACATTGGCGGCACCATCGGCGCGATGATCGCGTCGCTGGCGATCATCCGCTTCGGATCGCGTCCGGTGTTGATCCTGATGGCGATCGTGGGGGCGGCCGTCTGCGCCACCCTCGCCCTCCTCCCCATCAGTGGCGCGCGCAACGAAGGGGCCGTCCTAGCCTGCCTCGGCGCGCTCGGCCTGTTCGCCAGTGCAGCCCAGTCGGCCATGTTCGCGGTCGGTGCGCACGCTTTTCCGACCGGACTGCGCGCGCGCGGCCTGGGTCTGATGGGTGCGGCGGGCCGCATCGGCGCTATCGTCAGCGCGGTAGCGGGCGCCGTCCTGATCGATTGGGGCAATCTCGGCTTTTTCGGCGCGCTCGCGGCCTTGATGCTGGTCAACGCCTTGGGCTTCATCGCCGTGCGGGGCCATGTGCCCGCGCTCGGCCGCAAGGACGCAATTCTATGAGCGACAGCTTCGACTATATCGTGATCGGCTCCGGCTCGGCGGGCAGCCTGATGGCCAATCGCCTGTCCGCCGACCCGGCCAACCGCGTCACTCTGATCGAAGCCGGGCCATCCGACAAACAATGGCCGGTGAACCTCAAGACCGCGATGCCGGTCGGCAATATCTTCCTGCTGCCGCACGAAAAATATAACTGGAAACAGGCGCTGACCGGCAACGCCGCCGTCAACAACCGCACGATCAACTTTCCGCGTGGCAAACTATTCGGAGGATGCAGCGCCATCAACGGCGGCGTCTACATTCGCGGGCAACGGGCGGACTATGACGCCTGGGCCGATGCGGGCAATGATGGCTGGGCCTATGACGATGTCCTGCCCGCGTTCAAGGCGGTCGAAAATTACGCCGGTCCCGATACGCCCTGGCACGGCAAGGGCGGCGAACTGGACGTGCAGAAGCCCAAAAGCTGGAACCCCGTCAGCGCCGCAATCGTCGACGCGGCGGAACAAGCCGGGCATCGCCGCAATGATGATTTTGCCAGCGATCGGCAGGACGGCTTTGGCCGTTACGACCTCAACCAACGCAACGGCACCCGCCTGTCGAGCGCCCGCGCCTTCCTCCACCCCGCACTGGATCGCGCCAACCTGACCGTCATGGCGGACACCATGGTCCGCCGCATCCTGTTCGACCGGGGTCGCGCGGTGGGGCTGGAAATAGAGACGAACGGCGCGCGCAGCACCATCGCGGCGCGGCGGGAGATCATCCTGTGCGCGGGTGCGACCAATTCGCCGCAACTGCTGATGCTGTCAGGCATCGGGCCGCAGCATCATCTGCGCGAGATGGGCATCGACCTGGTCCACCATTTGCCCGGCGTCGGCGCGCATTTGCAGGACCATCCCACCGTCCATGTCGCGATGGAGAACCCGTCGGCGGAATCCTATGCCGTATCGGCCAAGGTTCTGCCCCGCATCCTGGCCAGCCCGTTCAAATATCTCTTAAAGCGCGAAGGCATGCTGGCTTCCAATGTCGCGGAGGCCGGCGGTTTCCTTTGCACCGACGGAACGGGTCGCCCGGATATTCAGATCACCTTCCTCGCCGGGCTGAAGCTCGACGCCCGTTCGGTCCCCCGCCGCCACGGCTATATGGGGCTCATTCAGTTGCTGCGTCCCAAAAGCAGCGGGTCGGTTCGCTTGGCCAGCAACCGGCCGGAGGACAAGCCGGTCATCGATCCCAATTTCTTTGCCGATCCCTATGACATGCAGACGCTGATCGCCGGGTTCCGCGCCTGCCGCCATATCTTCGCCCAACCCGCACTCGCCGCCATGACTGGTGCGGAAATCGAGCCAGGCATCAATCATCAAAGCGACGCCGAGATCGACGCCGCCCTGCGCAAGATCGTCAACACTGCCTATCACCCCACCGGCACCTGTAAAATGGGGCCGGACAGCGACCCGATGGCCGTCGTGGACAATCGCTTGCGCGTGCGCGGCGTGTCGGGCCTGCGCGTCGTCGATGCTTCCGTCATGCCGGACATCATCAGCGGCAACACCTCCGCCCCCACCATGATGATCGCTCAGCGCGCAGCGCAGTTCATCCTGCAAGACGCCGTCACATCCAACATCGCCGCCTGAAAGAGCCCTTCATGACCCAGCTTATCATCCCCCCCCGCCCCGCCCTGCTCGACACCCCGCATCAGGACATGCTGATCGGCGGCCAGCGCGTCCCTGCATTGTCGGGGCAGCGGTTCGAGACCCGCAATCCCGCCACTGGCGATCTGTTGGCTACCGTTGCGCAGGGCGGGGCGGAGGATGTCGACCGCGCGGTCAAATCGGCCCGCGCCGCGTTCGAGGGGCCATGGCGGCGCATGAAGCCGGTGGAGCGCCAGCGCATCATGCTGCGCCTCGCCGATCTGGTGGAACAGCATTTCGAGGAACTGGCGATGCTCGACACGCTGGACCTTGGCGCACCCTATAGCCGCACAATCATGGGCAAGGCGCGCGCCGGTGCGCTGCTGCGCTATTATGCGGGGCAGGCAACGCTGATCGCGGGCGATACGATCGACAATAGCGCGATGGGCGACGTCCTCTCCCACACGCTCAAGGAACCGATCGGCGTGGTCGCAGCAATCAACCCATGGAACGGCCCGATCGGCATGTCGGTGTGGAAGGCGGGGCCGGTACTCGCCACCGGCTGCACCCTCGTCATGAAGCCCGCTGAACAGACGCCCCTTTCCGCGCTGCGCTTTGGCGAACTATGCCTGGAAGCGGGCGTACCGGACGGCGTCATCAACATCCTCACTGGCCTTGGCGATGCAGGCGCGGCGCTCTCCAGCCACCCGGACGTCGACAAGATCGCCTTCACCGGCTCCACCGGCGTCGGTGAAAAAATCCTGCACGCCGCCGCCGGAACGATGAAGCGCGTAACGGTGGAACTGGGCGGCAAGTCGCCCAACATCGTCTTTGCCGACGCTGATCTCGACAAGGCCGTCCCTGCCGCCGCCATGGCCGTGTTCGCCAATGCCGGGCAGATTTGCAGCGCGGGCACGCGCCTGTTCGTGCAAAGCTCAATCCACGACGAATTCATGGAGCGCCTCGCCGCCTTCACGAAGACGATCAAGGTCGGCGATCCTCTTGGCCCGACCACCCAGATGGGACCGGTCGTATCCCTGGCCCAGATGGACAAGATCCTCGCCTTCATCGACGGCGCCAACATGCAAGGCGCCCGCCCGCTGACCGGCGGCGGCCGTATGAGCGGCGCGGGCTATGATGCGGGCTATTTTATCGAACCCACCATCTTCACCCATGTCGCCGACGACATGACGATCGCGCGTGAAGAGATTTTCGGCCCGGTCCTGTCCGCCTTTACGTTTGACACGATCGAGGAGGTGCTGACCCGCGCCAACGCCACCGAATTTGGCTTGGGCAGCGGCGTGTGGACCCGCGACCTTGGCACCGCGCACCGCATGGCGCGCGGCATCCGCGCCGGGTCCGTCTGGGTCAATTGCTACCAGATGCTCGACCCCGCCGTCCCCTTCGGCGGCTATCGCATGAGCGGCTTCGGCCGCGAGTCCGGCCCGCACCATATCGAGGATTATTTGGAAACGAAGGCGGTCTGGATCAACCTGGACTGAGGCGCGTATCGTGCAGCAGAACAACAGCAATGGCGTGCATCTGGAGGAGGAGATGATCCTCCAGATGCAAAGGCTGGTGACTGGCCGCACCGACGAAGCGCTTAACGCCCGCTTCGGCATCAGTTACAATACATGGCGCAAATTGCTCGCCGGACAGCCGATCCGCCCTTCGCTTGCTGATCGTCTGAAGGGCCGCATCGCCGCGCTTGAGACCAGCAACCCGCGATAGCCTCACACCCAGCCCGATTCCCGCAAGTCAGGCGGCGCGCCTGCCACCCGCTCCCCCTTGGCCGCCTCGCCCAGCATTTCCAGAAAGCGCCGCTGCGTCGCGGTCGGGCGCCAACTGCGTCGCGTAGTGATCCCCACCACACGCTTGCTGCCTTCCAGCGGCGGCCCGACCTGCGTCAACAGCCCGCTGCGGATCTGCAACGCCACCTGATCGGGCGACAGCAGCGTCAGAAAATCCCCCTCCGTCAACAACCGCCCGATGATCATCACCGACCCGCACTCGACCGGCGTCGCTGGCACCTTGCCTTGCCCGAACAGCTTTTCCCACTGTTCACGCAATGGCGAATTGGCGGGCGCGACGATCCACGGATAGCTCGCCAGCTGCTCCATCGTCGGCTTGTCCACCTTGGCCAGCGGATGCTGGCTCCCCGCTGCGATCACCAGCCGATCCTCCGACAAGGGCAATTGGTACAGATCGGCAATCTCGAACGGCCGCAGCGCGCCGACCACCATGTCGATCACCCCGTCGCGCAGCGGCTCCACCAGTTCGCGCCAGCTTCCCTCCAGCACCTTGAACGCCGCGCGCGGATCGCTCCGCGCCATCCGCGCCATCGCGGCGGGCACCAGATAAGGCCGCGCCAATGGCAGCGCCCCGAACGCGATCAGCTCGCTCCCGCTCCCGCTATCGCGCCCGATGTCCGCCAGCGCCGCGACGATCTCCGCCACCGCCAGCCTTGTGCCCCGCGCCAGCCTTTTCCCCGCCGGATTGAGCCACACCGCCCGCCCCCGCCGCTCGACCAGCTTCCCGCCGATCATCTGCTCCAGGTCGCCGACCGCGCGATGCACCGCCGTCTGCGACAGGGTACTGCCATGCGCCGCCGCCGCGAAACTCCCCGCCTCTGCCAACGCCAGAAAGGCGCGCAGCTGCGTCATCGTCATTAGCCGCTCAGGATAGTGGAACACGCCCGACAAGCCCTTGGCCGCCTGCGACAGATGATCGAGCGCCGCGCGCGCCCGCTCGATCACGATCTCGCCCATGGGCGTCGGCACCATGCCGCCCGACCGCCGCTCGAAAAAGGTGTAGCCGAATTGCCGTTCCAGCTTGGCCAGCCCCTGCGTCAGCGCCGGTTGCGACAGGCTGACCACATCGGCGGCGGCGGTGATGCTGCCATGTTCGCGGATCGCCAGCAGCGCGCGCAGGTGGCGCAGATTAAGGTCGAACGGATCGGTCGCCATGCCGCTTACTCTTGTTACCCTCCACCCGCACGCTGTGGCGTCATCGGGCGACGTCAGCCTTACCGGACAACTGCCCCAAAGGACAGCGGCCCCTTGCCCCAATAGGCAGAAATTGTAATGGACTGACCATTACCGCAATGGTAGGACCATTAGCGAGAGGCGCGCACGGCCGCGGCCACGGATTCGGATAAGAAGGAGGCACAAGATGGACTTTGAACTGCCCGACGACATCAAGGAATTTTGCGACGTCACCCGCGCCATCGTGCGCGACCTGCTCCCTTATGAAGCGGAATTTCAGGCCACCGGCAAAGTCCCGCCGATCGTGCGACAAACGCTGGTCGACAATGGCTATTTCGGCCTGTCTTTGCCGGAAGAATATGGCGGCCTGGGCCTTGGCGCACTCGCGCAGGCGGCGGTGCAGATCGAACTCGCCCGCCTTCCTCCCCAATTCTGGACCGAATTGCGCCCGCTAATGGGTCCGGGCGCGCGCAACATCGTCTATCATGCCTCGGAAGCACAAAAGCAGCAGCTGATCCCCGGCATGGTGTCGGGCGAAATCCCGATCGCCTTTGCCCTCACCGAACCCAATAGCGGGTCCGATCCGGGCTCGATGCGCACCACCGCCACCCGCAACGCCGACGGCTGGGTCATCAACGGTTCCAAAACCTATATTTCCAACGGCAAGAACGCCAAATATGTGATCGTCTATGCCTATACCGACAAGGCCGCCGGGCCACGCGGCGGCATTTCCGCCTTCCTGATGCCCGCCGACACGCCCGGCTTTGCTGTCACCGGCACGATCGAACTGATGGGCACCGCGACGCCCGGCGTCTATGAACTGACCTTCGACGAATGCCAGTTGCCCGCCGACGCCCTGCTCGGCGAAGAAGGGCGCGGCTTCCACTATGCGCTCGAAGGCTTGAACGAGGGCCGCATGAATGTCGGCGCGACCGCCGTCGGCATGGGCGAATACGCGCTGGAACTGGCGATCGAGGAATCGAAACAGCGCCCCGCCTTTGGCGGCGTCATCTCGGACTTCCAAGCGATCCGCCACTATATCGCCACCATGGCCACCGACATGCGCGCTGCCCGCTTGATCCTGCTCGACGCCTGCTGGCGCTATGACCAGGGCGAAAAGAAACGCGAACTCGCCTCCATGGCCAAGCTCTTCTGCACCGAAGCGGGCAGCCGCACGGTCGACACCGCGGTCCAGATTTTCGGTGGATCAGGCTATTGCCGGGGCTTTGCGATCGAGCGGCTCTATCGCGACATTCGGATTACGCGGATTTACGAGGGATCGTCGGAGATTCAGAAGAACACGATCGCACGGGAGTTGTTGCGATAAAAGGGGGCGGGCGAGATGCGTGCACGCATCCCGCCCCCTCATCTCTATCAAATATATTGCGCCGGGACGTAATTCCCGAACAGTTCCGCCATCGTTCCAACGCCGGGCAAGGAGACAGGCGATGCGCGTGATGGTGCTGGTGAACGCGACCGAAGACAGCGATAAAGGCTATCAGCCCTCGCCCGAAACGAACGCGATAGGCCGCTTCAACAACGCCTTGCGCGATGTCGGCATGTTGGTGATAGCCGACGGCCTGACCCCTTGCTCACCGGGCAAGCGCGTCGCCTTTAACGGCACCGACCGCTCTGCCATCGACCGCCCCTTCCCCCACCCCCGCGAGTTGCTTACGGGTTTATGGATATGCGAGGTCAAGGACATGGACGAGGCTGTTGCCTGGGTGAAATCCTGCCACATCGCATCCCGGGACCAAGCGAGATCGAAATCCAGCCCTTTCACGGCCTGGAATGGGGGTGTTACAGCAGGTCGCCCTGCGCCCGTAGCGCGGCGAGCGCAGCCTCGTCCACGCCCAGCCCGCCCAATATCTCCGCGCCCTCTTCACCCAGTCGCGCGACATAATTGCGCGCCTCGACCCGCGATCCGCTCATGCGGAACGGCGGATTGGGCACCTTGAAGCTCCCGGCCCCGTCGCTGATTTCGGCAAAGGCGCCCCGCGACTCTAGTTGCGGATCGTCCAGCAATTCGTCGATCTCGCGATAACGCCCGCATGGTACGCCAAAGCACGACAGTATCGCTTCGGTCTCCTCCGCGCTGCGCTCCAGCGTCCACTCTTCGGTCAGCCCCAGCAACGTCGCCCAATTGGCGTTGCGATCGGCATTGGTCAGGAAGCGAGGATCGTCGCGCCATTCGGGATGGCCGACCGCTTCTGTCAATTGCTCGAAATTGCGCGGGCTGGTCGGCGCGACCATGATGAAACCGTCGTTAGTCTTGAGCGGGGTGTAGAGCGGGCGACGGGCGTCGCCGGGGAACTGCGCCTCCTGCGTCTCGAAGACCAGCATCCCCACCATCGCCTCCAGCATCGACAGGTCGATATGCTGGCCCGCGCCCGTCTTTTCGCGCTGATACAGCGCCGCCTGGATCGCGCCGAAGGCATGGGTGCCGCCCAGCACGTCAGCGATGAAGACGCCGCTGGTCGCGGGCCGGTCCGCGCCGTCCTGATAGCGCAGATTGACCATGTCGAACCCGCTGGCCGCATGGATCACCGGCGCATAGGCCGGGGACAGCGCCTTCGGCCCGGTCTGGCCATAGCCGGAGATCGAGCAGTAAATGAGCCGCGGATTGGCCTTATGCAGCGCGGCGAAATCCAGCCCGAACCGCGCCATGACGCCGGGCCGAAAATTCTCCACCATTATGTCGCAGGTCCCGATCAACTGCTTGATGAGCGCGACGATCTCCGGCGATTTGAGGTTGCAGGCAATGCTCTGTTTGCCTGCATTGAGATTGCCGAAATAGGCGCTGAAGCCCTCTCGTTGCGGCGGGCGCGCGCGCACCTGGTCACCTTCCAGCGACTCCACCTTGATGACTTCGGCCCCCAAGTCGGCCATCATCCGCGTCGCGAACGGCCCAGCCATGACGCTGGTGAAATCCAGCACCCGCACGCCATCCAGCGCGCCCTCCGTCGCCGCCCCGCTCTCTTCCGCCATAGCCTCAACCACCCGTCGAACCAATTATCCAATGGTCCTACCTATTACATGGCTGTCATGGGGCGTCAATCGCATGCAACTGTCTAACTCGCTGTTTCAAACGCTTCCAATCAGCGGGTCGCTCAGCCCCTAGCCGCCGCCTTGCTGTTCTTGCGGACATGGCGATGCACCCGTTCCAGATGCTTGCGCATCTCCGCCACCGCCGCCTTGCTGTCTCTCGCTCGCAATTGCCGCACCAGCCGGAAACGGGATTCGATCAATGACTGCTGCAACGTCTCATAATCCGGTCCCTGCACGAATTCATGCAGGATCGTCGACAGGGAATCGACGAAGATGCCGAAGATGCGGTTCTTGGTCGCCCGCGCCAGTACGCCATAATATTCCGCCGCGCATTGGTATCGCGCCTCGACGCTCGTTTCCCGCTTGGTCCGCTCGGCGATCGCCTCCAGGTCGGCCAGGTCCGTCTCAGTCGCCCGCTCACACGCCAACTGCACGATGATGTCCTGCAAAGCCAACCGCGCCTCGGTCAGTTCGCCCAGCGAAATGTCGCCCAGATGCACATAATCCTGCATCGCCTGCACAATCCGGTCCGGCTCAGCCGTTTGCACAAACGCCCCGCCTTTCGCCCCCTTCACATTGCGGATGATCCCCGCAACCTCCAGACTGCGCAGCGCCTCTCGCAACGCGCTGCGACTGACCTGGAATTCGACCGCCAATTCCCGTTCGGCAGGCAGTTTATCCCCCGCCTTGAGCGTGCCCGCCGCCAATTGCTCACGGATCTGTTCACAGATCACCTCGAACGCGCGGCGCGTCTTGATAGGGGCGAAACTGGGTTTGGGGGATGGGGACGATGCCATAGAGTGCGCTCCGATAGGAATGCGCAAATTTATAACGGACACCGAGAAAGGCGCAATGGCCGGACCGAAGGGGATTGACAGACGCCTTTCATTCCTTAATGGTCCGACCATTATGGAAATGGAGCAAGCCATGAAGATCCTTGTGCCCGTGAAGCGGGTCATTGATTATAATGTGAAGCCGCGCGTGAAGGCGGACGGTACGGGCGTCGATCTGGCGAACGTCAAGATGAGCATGAACCCGTTTGACGAGATCGCGGTCGAAGAAGCCATCCGCCTGAAGGAAAAGGGCGTGGCGACCGAAGTGATCGCCGTGTCCATCGGCGTCGCCAAGGCGCAGGAAACGCTGCGGACATCGCTCGCCATGGGTGCCGACCGCGCGATCCTGATCCAGACCGATGAAGAGGTCGAACCGCTGGCCGTGGCCAAGCTGCTCGCCAAGGTGCAGGAAGAGGAAGGCGCTGGCCTGATCATCCTGGGCAAGCAGGCGATCGACGATGACAGCAACCAGACCGGCCAGATGCTGGCGGCGCTGCTGAACCTGCCGCAGGGCACGTTTGCGTCGAAGGTCGAGGTCGAAGGCGACAGCGTGTCGGTGACGCGCGAAGTCGATGGCGGGCTGGAGACGGTGAAGCTGTCGACCCCGGCGATCATCACCACCGACCTGCGCTTGAACGAGCCGCGCTATGCGTCGTTGCCCAACATCATGAAGGCGAAATCCAAGCCGCTCGCGCAGAAGACGCCCGCCGACTATGGCGTGGATATCGGCGCACGGCTGGAGACGCTGAAGGTGGTTGAACCACCCAAGCGCACCGCTGGTGTCAAGGTTGCCGATGTCGATGAACTGGTTGCCAAACTCAAGGCCATGGGAGTTGCCGCATGAAGACGCTTGTATGGGTTGAACATGAGGGCGGCGACGTCAAGGACGCGACCCTCTCCGCCATCACCGCGGCGGCCAAGCTGGGCGAAGTGCATCTGCTGGTGGCAGGCGAGGGCGTCGATGGCGTTGCCGCCGCCGCTGCGCAGATTGCCGGTGTGGGCAAGGTGCATGTCGCTGACGATGCGGCCTATGCCCATGCGCTCGCCGAGAATATCGCGCCGCTGGTCGTCGAACTGATGGGGCATCATGACGCTTTCATCGCGCCCGCCACTAGCAACGGCAAGAATATCGCGCCGCGCGTCGCAGCTCTGCTCGACGTGATGCAGATCAGCGATATCCTGTCGGTCGAGGGCGAAGACACGTTCACTCGGCCGATTTATGCGGGCAATGCAATTGCTACGGTCAAGAGCAAGGACGCCAAGAAGGTCATCACCGTTCGCGGTACGGCTTTTGAGAAGGCGGCTCGCGAGGGCGGCTCGGGGACGGTGGAAGCGGTGGCTTCGACCGGGGACAAGGGGCTGTCGTCCTTTGTCGGGGCGGAGATCGCCAAGCTGGAACGGCCGGAGCTGACCAGCGCCAAGATCATCGTGTCAGGTGGTCGGGCGCTCAAGGATGGGCCGACGTTCGAGGAGGTCATCTATCCGCTCGCCGACAAGCTCGGCGCTGCGGTCGGGGCGAGCCGGGCGGCGGTCGATGCGGGCTATGTGCCCAACGACTATCAGGTCGGACAGACCGGCAAGATCGTCGCGCCGGAAGTCTATGTTGCGGTCGGCATTTCCGGGGCGATCCAGCATTTGGCGGGGATGAAGGACAGCAAGACCATCATCGCCATCAACAAGGATGAGGATGCGCCGATCTTCCAGGTGGCGGATATCGGTCTGGTGGGTGATCTGTTCAAGATCGTGCCGGAGCTGACCAGCAAATTGTGAGGGCTGGGAAAGACAAAAAAAAGGGCGCGGGCCATATGGTCTGCTCTCCAACGTGACGGTAATGCTGCCGCCCTTGGCCATCGTATGCCTATCGAGAGGCCAAAACCTGTTCGAAAGCCGGGGTTCGAGCCATCACATCATCGAGGTCGGTCGGCAAGGCAATGTCGACGCACCTCAATCTGCCATCGGCGGACGTAGCGGTCGCGCATCAGGCGAGCGGCATCGTCCTTCAGACCCATGGCTTATCGTCCCTGCCAGCTATAGTTTGAATGGTAGCCGATCAGTTCACCTGCTCGCGCCGAGGACAGGAAGGAGGCATTGCCGTCAAATCCGTCCCTGATCGGCGTACCAGGGAAATAGCGCGCAGCCAGTTCGCCGCTTGGCACGCTCACCACGGTATCCGCCGCCGCGATGATCATCCGCTGATGGCCTGACAATGGTGCCTCCACCGCTAGTCGGCACACCTGGCCGCAGTCGCGCGCGTCGACATAGGCCCAAAGATTCAACTTTCGTGCATCCGGCCGTGCTTCGATCGCGTCGCGCGCGGCATAATCCGGTGCATCGAACACATTGGAAAAGCGCAGCGACGCGATCGCCATCGCCGGATGCCAGCGCACGAATTGATCGGCCATCGTCTCACCCAGATGTTTGGACAGCGAATAGGACCAGTTGGGAAGGTCAGGGGCATCTTCGTCCAGCGGCAGATAGGCGGGCGGCGTGGCGAATGGCAGGCCCAGCACCGTTTCGCTTGACGCCCATATCACGCGATGGATGCCCAGACGGGCGCAGGCGGAAAAGACATTATAGGTCGAGAGCGTATTGACCTGGAATATGTCCGCGTCGCTGGCGAGGCCGGGCATCGGGATGCCCGCCAGATGCACGATCGCGTTGGGCTTTGCCATGGTGTCGACGCCGGAAAAGGCGCCCATCACCTGCCCGAAGTCGGTGCAATCCACCTCGACCGTGCGAATCCCGTCGATGGTTCCGCCCTTGAGGTCGAGGCCAACAACCCTGTGGCCCGCCGCCTTGAGCGCCCGGACGGCTTCGCGACCGATCTTCCCCGAGCTGCCTGTTACCATTACTTGCATCGTCAATTGCCTCCCTTCTCAACCGCCGAAGGCGGCGTCAGCCGCCCCCGGAACGCGACGGGAAACGCCAGGCCGACCACGGCATGCGGGATATAGGGCGCCTCCAGCGCCTCGATCTCCGCGTCGTCCAAGACCAGCTCCAGCGCCGCAATGGCGTCGTTCAGATGCTCCGCCCTGGATGCGCCGATGATCGGCGCGGTGATACCGGGCTTGGCCAGCAACCAGGCGAGCGCGACCTGGGCCGGGGCGACGCCACGGTTCCGGGCCAGCGCCAGCACCACGTCGACTACCTGCCGGTCGTGCTCCTCGGTCTTGCCGAAAAGATGTTGCGCGAACTGGTCGGTCTGCGATCGCGTCGTGGCGACCTCCCACGGGCGGGTCAACTTGCCGCGCGCAAGCGGGCTCCAGGGGATGACGCCGACACCCTGGTCGATGCATAGCGGGATCATCTCCCTTTCCTCCTCGCGGTAGAGCAGGTTGACCTCCGGCTGCATCGACACGAACCGGGTCCAGCCATTGGTCTGCGCGACATGTTGCGCCTTGGAAAATTGCCAGGCCCACATCGACGATGCGCCGATATAGCGGGCCTTGCCGGCCTTTACGATGTCGTGCAGCGCCTCCATCGTTTCTTCGATCGGGGTGTCGTCGTCCCAGCGATGAATCTGGTACAGGTCGATATAATCGGTGCCTAATCGGCGCAGGCTGTCGTCCGCCGCCTGAAACAAGGCCTTGCGGCTCAGTCCACCGGCATTGGGCGCATTGCGCCAAGGGATATAGGCCTTGGTCGCGATCACCACTTCATCACGGCGGGCCATCGCCTTCAACGCCCGCCCGACATATTCTTCCGAAGTCCCGGCCGAATAGCCATTGGCGGTATCGAAGAAATTGATCCCTGCTTCCAGTGCGGCGCGGAAGAAGGGGCGGCTCGCTTCCTCATCGAGCGTCCAGGCATGACCGGTACTGGCAGTTCCGTCTCCCATCGCGCCATAGGTCATGCAGCCAAGGCAAAGGCGGGAAACCTTCAGCCCGGTATTACCCAGATTGATATAGCGCATGGCAGCCCTCTCACCCGAATCCATTAGTGGAATGATTAGACCATATTCTTGCATTTGGTCTAGTATTTGTATATCCCGTTGTCATGAATGCAGCGCCCCGCCCCGCCACCATCCTGCGGCTAGACCAGATTGTCGACGCCACGCGCATCCTGTTCGTCCGACACGGCTATCGCCGCACGTCGATGGACGACATTGCGCGCGAAGCGGGCGTAGCCAAGGCCACGCTCTACCTGCATTTCAGCGGCAAGGTGGCGATCTTCGCGATGATGCTGGACCGCTGCCAGGCCGAAGTAGAGAGCCGCGCCGTCGCGGCGGAAACCAGTGACGCCCCCTTGTCGCAACGCCTGCGCGCATTGCTTTACGCCTATTTCGGCGTGGCGCTGGAATGGTTCGGCGATGCCGAGCATCTGGGCGAACTCAAAGCTTTCGTAGCGGCGCATCCCGACCACTTCACGCAGGGCGGACCACGCCCGCGCGCGCGCATCCAGGCGATGCTGGACCGGGCGGAAGCCGAAGGGGACATCGGCTTTGCCGGCAAGAACATCTCCACTACCCAGGTCGCGAGCGTTCTTGTTCATGCCGCACGGGGTGCCAAGCAGGGCAAGGCGCCCACGCCCGAGACATTCCGCCGCCGGATCGGCGATGCAGTGGCATTAGCTCTGGCCGCCGGCGGCTGACCGCCTAAAGATCGCGCATGATCAGCCATTTGGGTAGCGTGCGGCTGGGCCGGATCGCGATGATCATAACCCCGCCCACCGCGAGCAACGCACCGGCAATCAGGCGCCAGCCGATCGGATCCCCGGTGATCAACGCTCCAAAGGCAATGGTCAGGATCGGCGTCATCAGCGTGAGCGGCGCGATCATATTGGCGTCATAGCGCTGGAGCAGGCCATAATAGGTCGTGTGCGCGATGACGGACACCACCACGGCGGAAAAAAGCAGCGCGGCGACGAAATGCCAGCCCGCAGCGCCCATGGCAGTCCATTGCCCCTTCTCCAGCAACAGGCTGATCGGTATCAAGACGATGCTGCTCGATACCCCGCCCCATGCCTGAAGGCGGATGGGCTCCGTCGGCAATTGCTTCAGCATCACGGAGCCAAGCGACCCCGCCAACGCACATAATCCCACGAATATGAGGCCGATCGAGCCGTGCATACCCACCGGATCAAACAGCACGACCAGTACCCCGGCCAATGTCAACAGCATGCCGGTAAAGCGCCTAATCCCCACTTTTTCGCCCAGCAGCAATACGGCAAAAAGGATCGTCAGCGGCGTTTGTGACAGGATGACTACGGCGGCCGACGACGGCGTGGCCGTCTGCAAGCCGATAAAAATTAGCGCGAAGCCCCCGCCGCCGACGAGCAAAGTCACGACGCACACCCGCCATATCTGCGCAGGCATTGGGAACAGATAGCGATAAAGCAATGCTCCCACCACCAATGTCCGCACCGCCGCATAGAAAAGCGGTGGCACGGCCATGTCGGTGACGACGAGCTTGCTGACGATCGTATTCAGCGCCCAGGCTACACAAATCGCTAGGAAAATCAGGAAGTCCCGTAGCGGCATGCATACTCCATGACAGTGGTGCGATGATCAGCGTGGTATGTCGTTGAAGGCCACACCTTTGTCCGGCCGGTGGTCCTGCGGCAAACCCAATATCTTTTCAGCGATGGTATTGAGCAGCATTTCGTCCGCGCCGCCCGCAATACGCCCGGTGGGCGCGGTCATCCAGCTTTTCGACCAGCTTTCCTTGCGCGTCTTGTCCTCGTCGTAGCGCATCCCGTTGACGCCCTTGAGATCCATCGCAAATTCGCTAAGCTTCTGGCGCGTGCGGACGGACACCAGCTTATGCACCGATCCTTCCGGCCCCGGCTGCATCCCGGCCGCAAGGCTGAGCAAGGCGCGGCGGTGGATCGCCGCCAGCGCCGATTGCGCGGCATAGGTGCGCGCAATGCGTTCACGCACGCGCCCATCCTCGATCGCGGGCCTGCCGCCGATAAACATCGCCATTGCCTCTTCCACGAACAAGTCGATCGGCGGCCCGAATCCCGTAGGATCGGTCGCCTGATAGCGCTCGATCATCAGCGTTTCCATCGCCACGCCAAAGCCCCCGCCAACCGGGCCGAGGCGCTGGCTGTCGGGAATGCGGACATCGTCGAAAAAGACCTCGTTCACCTCGGAACGGCCTTCCGCCAGCCTGACCGGTCGCACGGTGACACCAGACGCCTTCATGTCGATCCAAAAATAGGTAAGGCCCCGATGCTTGGCGACGTTCGGGTCGGTGCGCGCGACGATCACGCCATAATCGGCATATTGCGCCCAGGTGGTCCACAGTTTCTGGCCGTTGATGATCCAGTCGCCGGTGCTTTCTTCCCGGTCCGCGCGGGTCCGCAGCCCGGCCAGGTCGGACCCGGCGGCCGGTTCGGAAAAGAGTTGGCACCAAATTTCGTCGCCGTTCAGCGCCCTGGTCGCGCGCGCATTGGCCCAGTCGTTCTGCACATAGCGCAGCATGATCGGCACGGGCATGCCCAGGCTGACCGCAAAATAATCGTTGGGAAAGCTGTGCTTCATCTCCTCCTGCTCGAAAGCCAGCTTCTCCAGCGCCCCCAGCCCCTGGCCGCCATGTTCTTTGGGCCAAGTAATGGCGGAATAGCCTGCGGCGAATTTTTCCGCCTGCCAGCGACGCCCAAGCGCCAGATCCTCCGCTTCGGACAGGCCCCGGCGCGCGGCGCGGCCGAACTGCGCTGCCTTGGTCGCCAGCCAGGCCATTGCATCGGCGCGATAGCGTTCCAGATCGGTGTTCATGCGGCCTCTCCCACCAGATAATCAACCAGCGCATCTTCCCAGAACAGCGACGGGCCATTCTCGATCGCGAGCGTGCGCGCACGACGCTGATGCAAATGAAGGTCTGCTTCCCAGGTGACGCCGATGCCGCCATGCACCTGCGTCGCGTCGCGCGAAACAGTGTCATAGGCTTCGGTCGCCGACAGCCGTGCGGCCGCCGCGTTAGGACCGAAATCGGCTTTGCCTTCGGATGCTGCGGCCTGGATGGCGTTGGCGCGGGCCAGTTCCACCAACACATAATCCTCCGCGATGCGGTGCTTGACCGACTGAAATCCGCCGATCACTTGGCCGAAGGCGCGGCGGTCCATCGCATAGTCGCGCGCCTTACCAAGCATCGCCTCTGCGCCGCCCACCTGTTCATGCGCGGTGACGACGGCCTGCAACTCCAGCACAGCGCGGGCCGCAGCCAACGCGCCCTCATGGATCAGGATGATCGCTTCCGCGCCGTCGAAGTGCAGGTCAGCGGTACAGCGGCTATTGTCGAACGTGTCGATCAATTCCCGCGTCACGCCGTCCGCCGCCAGTTCGACGAGCACGAGAACCGGACCATGTTCGCCCGAAGCGAGCAGGATCGCGATGTCGGCGCTACCGCCAGCCGATACCGCCGGTTTTACGCCCGTCAGGCGGCCATTGGCAAGGCGCATCAGCGGCTGGGGTGGCAGCATATCGGCGCCCTCCGCAAAGGCGACCGCGCCGATCGTTTCGCCGCTGGCCAAAGTCGGCAACCACTGGGCCTTTAATGCATCGGACCCGTAGCGCAGAATTGCCTGCGCCACGCCATAGCCTGTCCCCAGAAAGGGTGCGCCGCCCGCGACCTGACCGATCGCTTCGGCAATCAGGCCCAGTTCGACAAGGCCCAGGCCGATCCCGCCAAATTCTTCGGGAACGCCCACGGCGGTCCAGCCCTGCTCCTTGCAAATGTCCCAGAAGCCCGCATCATAGCGGCCGGTCGTTTCCAGCAATGCCTTAAGCGTCTCGCTGCGCGTGCGGTCGGCCAGGATTCGCACGGCCTCCCCGCCGATCGCCTGCTGCCCCTCATCATATAAAATCGACATCCATCGCCTCTCTAGGCGAACGCGGCCATCGGGCCAGCGTCCGCAATTTTCGCTTATCAGCCTTTGTCAGGTTGCCCGGCGACATGGCCGGCCATCTCTTCATGCGGATGGAAATTCTCGGTTTCGCCATAACCCGCTTCACGCGGGATCATGACGACCATGCCGCCTTCACGCCGTTCGACCCGTGGCAGCACGGTGAAGACGGCGCGCACGCGCGCCGCGCTCAGGGCATCTGCCACAGTATCGGACTCCGCCAACCGTCGAAGGTTCATGCGGGTGGGGAACAGGATCGACCGCTCTCCCGCACTGGCGCGCGCCAATATCGATGTCGGCGACGCCCATTCCAGCGCGACAGCCTCCCCGCCATCGCACACCGCTTCCTGATCCACAGCGGTCTGGGCGAGAAAGAAATGCGTGTCGAATCGCTTGGGGCCGTTGACCGGCGTAATCCAGTGGCCGAACTTGACCAGATCGTCGAGCCAGAGCGTACCGCCGCTTTCCGCAACGACCGTGCGAAAATCACCGCGCGTCTTGCTGACGCAGCCGACAGGCTTGCCGCCAGCGTCGCGTGCCAGCAGCACAGATGTTTCCTCGAACGTCTCGCGGAAAGCGGCGATCCGCAGCGCCCGCTCCGTTACGTCCAATGACTCCCCGCCGGTGACAAGTTCCAACCAGGCGTCGGACCGATCGCTTTCGTCCACCGTCCCGCCTGGAAAGACCAGTGCAGAAGAAAAAGTCTGGGCGGCATGACGCCGCACCATCAGCACTTCGAACGGCGCATCCCGGACCAGCAGGATGGTGGCCGCCGATCGCGGTATCGCTATCTCCCTGGGTCGCTCTGCCATATCATACCCGCCCCGACCGTTTGACGATTCATAACAAGGTTCACTTATTTGCCTATGTGTGGGACAGGATGGATCGAAGGACAAGCTTTCTTTGCGGACCAGAAGCCACGACCCGCAATTCCAGG